>CAYVEW010000017.1:0-28369 GCA_964450375.1 uncultured Bacteroidales bacterium | reverse complement strand
AGGAAACCCCTCCAATTTGCCACGAATTATCAATTCCACGGTAACGGAATTTATGGGTTTGGTAGGTTCTGATTTCACCATGTTTATTTGGCAGCTGATCTTCTACAATTAAAACTTCCCCGCTTAAAACTCTTTGATCTTCTTCAATTACCCTCTTTGCAAAATCTTCAGGGAAAATTTCAGTGGGTTTTTTATCCTGGCATTCCTGATTCGAATAAATAATATCCATGTATTTATTCAAATAAACCGACCTGGATTCTTCATCTTTAATAAATACACCAAGTGGCAGATTATCCATAAATATAGAGAACTGCTGCTCGGTTTTACTTAAAGCTTCTTCAATTTCAACACGCTTTGAAATATCTTTAAAGTCTTCGATGATACCTAACATTTCTCCATCCTGGCCTTTAAAAGCAACACAATTGATGATACCCGGAATTACTTTCCCATTTTTATTGCGCTTTTGAATATCCTGTTCTACTTTCTCTTCACCATTTTTTATCTGGTTTAAAGGGCAATTCGCCGTATGACAGTATGGCCCGGGAAATACATTATAACATTTTTTTCCTTCAGCATCTTCCTTGCTTATTCCAGAAAGGGTAGTAAATGAGCGGTTTACCCGAAGAATGTTGTAATCATTATCTATTAAGCGCATGCTATTGCCGGTGGTATTAAAGATTTGGTTTAATTCGGCATTGGCTTTAATAATTTCTTTTGATTTTTGGGCTAATCGTTTATCTAAAGTATCCTGGAGATTGAAGAATTTATTAATTAGGGTGTTAAACGAGAAATGAAGTACAATGTAAGTAACAACAAGAATGATAAAAATTAGTAAAAGTGATCTGTAGATACTTGCATGATAAAGATTTTGAAGTGGAGAAATATCGCGTGTACAAATAATTGCATCAAGGCCTTCGTACTGAAATCGGTTTTTAATTTCAATTCGCTCAGAGTAATAGTACTTATCGTTGTATTTTAGTTTCTTCGAGTTTAAATCGGTTTCATCATTTAGTACATCTGCGTAAAACTCTTTGTGCAGTATGGATCGGATAGCGAGCTGATTAATAATTGTTTGTGAGCTAAGTCTTTTTGCCAGGCCCGGGTTTAGTTTTTCAGTATTAAATACCGTTGCAACAAAAACCTGGTGATCTCTTGCAATTTTCTCTACAATTTCATCTTCTCTAATTCCGAACTCAATGCAGCCTAAATAATTACCGTTGTGTATTACAGGCTCAACAATTTTATAATACAATTGCGATTGGTAAAGTTCAAAGCCGGTGCTTTTTTGTTTCGTTTGGTTTGTGTTAAACACAAGAGATTCTTCGGGCGCTTGTTTTATTTGTTCTCCCGGCCCGATTTCCATATCCAGTTTAAGCTTGTTGTTTTGGTCGTAGAACTTAATTACAAAATGAAAAGGATCTTCCGATTTTAAAATGGAATACAACGGAAAGGCTTTTCGATAAAGGCTCTCTATGTTAGCAGATTTAAACTCTTCTTTCAGGTTAGGATTATTAACGAAGTATTGGATTTTATCCCGATACAACTGATCTGTGGTTTGAAGAAGATTTTTAAGCTCAACATTTAGTATCTCTGTTTCTTTTTGTATTTGCCAATCGATATATTGCTTCTGGTTTTTAATTCCAACGGAAAAATAGATTACACATAATATACATAAAACAGACATTACGGCAATAATCGCTTTGCTTTTTAACTTCCTTTCGAAATCCATCTTTGTACCTTAAATCCCCATATTTCAAAAATCAAAGCTGCAAATAAAACAAAAAAAATCGAACTAAAAAATTACGGTTAACTGGTTTGTGAACAATTTCATCAAATTTTGGTCAAATTTTTTTCGGGGATGTTCATAACTTATTTTTTTAAAGTCGATTTGATGTTTTCATGTTCTGTTTTTTCCAATATTTAAAGTACTTTTGACTCAGTTTAAGCATTTTGCTTTATGGTTTAACAAACATAAAAACAGTAATATAGAATTAATTTAAATAAGAAATGAACGAAATTTCACTCACTCAGCAACAATTAAATGATATTAAAACATTTCAAAAAAATGAATTAACCGAATACTATATTTATTCGCGACTGGCCAGAAAAGTTAAAAACAAAAAAAACGCAGAAATACTGCAACGAATTGGTGATGATGAAATGCGTCATTACATGTTTTGGAAGAAGTATACTAATGCAGACGTGAAACCCAATCGTTGGAAAATATTTAGGTTTTACTGGATAGCCCGAATATTTGGAATTACTTTCGGAATAAAACTGATGGAAAAGGGCGAAGAAGGTGCACAAAAAGCTTACGAAGAAGCCTGTGAGTATATTCCGGAAGCCAGGCAAATTGTAATAGATGAAGACGAACACGAAAAAGTATTAATCGGTTTACTAGAAGAAAAAAAGCTCGATTATGTAGGATCAATTGTTTTAGGGTTAAACGATGCTTTGGTGGAGTTAACAGGCACCCTGGCCGGATTAACTTTTGCTTTGCAAAACACCAAATTAATTGCGGTTGCCGGATTAATTACCGGAATTGCAGCATCGTTTTCAATGGCAGCTTCCGAATATCTTTCAACAAAATCGGAAGGTAACGGAGCAAATGCTCTGTCTTCTTCCATTTATACCGGGTTAGCTTATATTTTTACTGTTATAATTCTGATTCTGCCCTACTTATTATTTACAAACTATTTTGTTTGCCTGGGGTTAACCATGACATTCGCTATTTTGGTTATTTTGTTTTTTAACTATTATATATCAGTTGCAAAGGACTTGAATTTTAAAAAGCGTTTCTGGGAAATGTTTGTGATTAGTATGGGTGTAGCAGCATTTACATTCGGAATAGGCTATTTAATAAGAATGTTTTTAGGAGTGGATATTTAAAAGGAAGATATAAAGAATGGAAGAAATTTTTGGAGCAGGAGAAGAAAAATTCAAACAATTAATTAAGAATTCGTTTGATATGATTGTTTTGTTGGACTCCGATGGAAATCAAAAGTATGTTAGCGAATCATGCGAAAAAATCCTGGGGTATAAACAAGATGAGTTGGTTAATATCCCGGTAATTGATACGATGCTTCATCCCGAGGATCGGGAGAAGGTTTTGAAGGGGTTTAATGAAATTTTAAACTATTCAAACAATGGAGGAGTGCAATACAGGCATCGTCATAAGAATGGTGGGTGGGTTTACCTTGAAGCCTTTGGTACAAATCAAACCAGTAATCCACACATAAATTATGTTGTACTTAATGTGAGAGATGTAAGCGAACGAAAAAAAGCAGAAGATGCTTTAAAAGAAAGCGAAAAACAATTGAAGGAGCTTAATGCCACAAAAGATCGTTTCTTTTCGATTATAGCTCACGATTTACGATCTCCATTTAATAGTATTGTTGGATTATGTAATTTGTTGGAAAAACAAATCGAGGAAAAGGATTACAAAACGGTAGATAAATACGTTAATATTATTCAAGATTCTTCTAAAAAAGCAATGGACTTGCTTATTAACTTACTGGAATGGTCGCAGGCTCAAACAGGCAGATTAGAATTTAATCCCGAGTATTTTGAGCTGGTTGATTTAATAAAACAAGAATGCAGCTTGCTTGAAGATTATGCAAATCAGAAAACGATAACTTTAGATTTCATTCTTCCTTCTGATATGCTGGTATATGCCGATAAGGAAATGATTAGTTCTGTAGTAAGAAACCTGGTTTCTAATGCAATTAAGTTTACCGATACGGGCGGAAACATCAGAATTTTTGTGGAAAACAAAGAACGTGAGATTGTGGTTTGTGTAGAGGATAATGGGGTTGGAATGAATCCTGAAAATATGGATAAATTATTTAAGCTTGAAGATAATTATTCTACGATAGGCACAAAAAGGGAATCAGGAACTGGTTTGGGCTTGCTTTTGTGTAAAGAATTTATCGACATGCATAGTGGAAAGATTTGGGTGCAAAGTGAAGAAGGAAAAGGAAGTAAATTCTTTTTTACAATACCAAATCAAAGTAAATTCTAATTGTACTTTTAAAGATTTAACTGGCTAAAACATGATAATATGATGAATTGGGATCAACTACTTTCGGCAAAACGTTTAGGATTAGAAAATCGTGAGTTTAAAAATACCGACGAAATTCGATCGCAGTTTCAAAGGGATTACGACCGGATTATATTTTCGTCGCCTTTTCGGAGATTACAAAACAAAACACAAGTATTTCCATTGCCCGGAAGTGTGTTTGTGCACAATCGTTTAACTCATAGCCTGGAAGTGGCAAGTGTTGGAAGATCCATTGCTAATTTAGTTGCGCAGGAGCTCAGAAAACGAACTGATATTCAAAATAAAGAAATTTTAAACGAGCTGGGTTCGATTGTTTCTGCAGCTTGTCTGGCTCACGATATGGGAAATCCACCATTCGGACATGCAGGCGAAGTAGCTATTTCGAAGTATTTTTCCGAAGGAAACGGAAAACGCTTAAAAACAGTGGTAACCGAAGAAGAATGGAACGATCTAACCAATTTTGAAGGAAATGCCAATGCCTTGCGTTTATTAACACATCAGTTTAAAGGGCGCAGAGATGGCGGATTTGCTCTAACCTACTCCACATTAGCTACTTTAATTAAATATCCGTACGGTACCGATGCCATGTTACAGGGCAAAAAGAAGTTCGGTTATTTTCAGGCCGAAAAAGAAACTTTCTTAAAAATTGCTAATGAGTTGGGATTAAAGAAAATGAGCGATGACCCAATTGTTTTTGCACGTCATCCGTTGGTTTATTTAGTAGAAGCAGCCGATGATATTTGTTACGAAACTATGGATATCGAAGATGCACATAAATTAAAAATTCTGGATACTCAAACTACTTTTGATTTACTGTTGGGGTTCTTTGATCACGAAAAAGATGCTGATTTTTACCAAAAGAAAACCGAGATTTTTAAAGAAGTAACTGATGTTAACGAACAAGTTGCTTATTTAAGAGCTTCGGTTATCGGAAAATTGATTTTTGAAACAGCTCAGGTTTTTATTCAGAATCACGATGCAATTCTGGAAGGAGCATTCCCCAAAAGTTTAATTTCCGGATTGCAGGGTGTAAGCAAAAATGCGTTTGATCGGTGTAAAAGGCTGGCAATTAATGAAATTTATAATCATCGTTCGGTGGTAAAAATTGAGCTTACCGGGTTTAATGTGTTGGGTACTTTACTCGACGAATTTATCACAGCCATTTTTAATCCCGATAGCGATTATTCAAAAAAAATACTCTCCGTTTTACCTTCGCAATTTAGTGTCGAAGGGTATAGTTTTTATAAAAAAGCAATGTCCGTCGTAGATTTTATTTCCGGAATGACTGACTTGTATGCTGTTGATTTATATAAAGATATTAAAGGAATCAATTTGTAATCGCTGTTTTTTTTGTAAATTGATACCATAAAACAGATGTATGCTTAAAAGAAAACCAAAAACAATTACACACAAGGTAGGCCAAATACCTGGTAGTTTGGTTTATACCGGGATTCGTAAGGAGGAAAATCCTGCACTTCGGTTGATTCAGTACAACGAGCACGAAATTTTCTATAACCAGGAGTTACCATATCAGGATATTTTAAATAAGCTGGATGACAATAAAGTAAACTGGATACACTTTTTTACTCTGGATCAGTTGGATGCAGTTGAAAAGGTAGGTGAGCATTTTGATCTGCATAGTTTAATGCTTGAAGATATTCTAAATGTGGAGCATTTACCAAAAGTAGAATTCTCAGAAAAGCACATATTCTTTACCTTAAAAATATTGAGTTTCGATCAGGATTTTAACCTGGAACAGGAACACGCAAGTTTTATTCTTGGAACGAATTACATCATCAGCTTTAAAGAGCAACGTGCCGAATTGTTAAAGCCGGTTCGTGAACGCATCGAAAAAGGTATTGGTAAAGTTCGTACAAAGCGAGCCGATTACCTGTTTTATTTGCTGGTTGATGCCATTGTTGACAATTACTTTTTGATGCTGGAAGAATTTAGAAGCTATATCGAAGAAACCGAAGATTTACTAATCGACAATCCTTCACAAAATTACATTGGAAGAATTCATCATATTAAAAAACAAGTGATTGCTGCCAGAAAATATATTTTTGCTTTGCGCGAAGCAATGAACCAGTTAATAAAAGAAGAGCCTGATCAAATATACGAATCGAATTATAAATATCTGAGAGATATTCAGGATCATGTAAATTACGTCTTTGAATCGATGGAAACTTTCCGCGAAGATCAGAAATCATTAATGGAGTTAAATAGTTCGAACCAAAACAACAGCATGAACCAGGTAATGAAAACCCTCACCATGGTGGCTACCATCTTTATTCCGTTAACTTTTATAGCAGGTATTTACGGAATGAATTTCGAGTATATGCCCGAATTGGGCTGGAAGTGGGGATACTTTTCGGCATTAGGAGCTATGGGAATTGTTTCGGTGCTGATGATTTGGTTTATGAAACGAAAACGCTGGTTATAAAAAATCCCGGCTTGTTCCCGGGATTTTCATTTCCAATTAAAAGTCTTATTCTACCCTTACCATCGTTTCCGAAATGGATTCGTTTCCGGCAATAATCCTGATATGATAGATTCCGAGTTGTTCTCCTAATTTGTTTGATTGAATTGTTTCGGAATAAAGCCCTGCTTTTTGGTTTAACTTACTTATCGAGCGAAGTCGTTTTCCCGAATTATCATAAATTTCGATCATCACATCCGAATTCTGTGTGATGGTATAATCAATTTTAAATTCACTCTGAAAAGGATTTGGATATACCTTAGCTTTTATATTCTCTGAAGCAAATGATACGTCTGTGCGATCGGTTTTTTTACTTTCTGCTTTAGCATAATAAGCAGTGCGCGATGTTTTTACTCCCTGTGTTGTTTTATTCTGGATAATGGTAAGCAATGGATAACGTACATCCTGCGAATACCATTTGTAGGTAATTACGCTGCAATTACAATTTTGATTATTGTAACACTGTTGTTTTTCTGTTTTAATTCGCACTACATCTTTGTAAACTATATTACCGGGTAAAATTAGTGTGCCATATGCATCGGCTTCAAGCGAATAGGTTCCTGTAAAAGATGCTTTGTAGTTATTTATCCCTTCAACCACTCCCGAAAAATAACCCGAGTACTGATCGCCATAGTTAAACGGGAAAACCATTTTAACAAAAGGTTGGTCGTATTTGGTAATGGTGTTGTTTTGTGTAACCGTTCCGTACTGCTCAATCAAACCATCAGAAACTTTAAAATAAAATTTGTTACCAAACTCTTCAAGCACGGCATTTGCTTCCGGAATTTCTGCTGATTTCTCGGTGGTATAGGCGCTGTACATGTAACTTGTTAAGGTAGAGTTTTGTTCCAGGCTGCTATAATCCCAAACTACATCTGCTCCTCCCGTTCCCGGGCCTGCGTTGTTTGTAATAATAAAATAATGTTCGTCGCCGGTTCTTAATAGATGCGTATTGCTTTGCATTAAAAATTGTGCTTGTAATGGATAAGTCAGCATGCTTATACAAATTGCTAAGTAAAACTTTCTCATAGGGCAAGGTTTTAATTGATGTTATAAAGAAAGTCAAGATACAAAATTTCGAATCATTTGTAAAGATTTTTAATTATAAATCATTTCTAAATCAAAAAATTGTATTTTTAATATATTGATTGAGTTACAAATTAAAACACCTGCAAAAATGACTTTTAATAAGCACTAATAGTTTTATGGCAAGCTTAAATCAGTTAAAATGAAAGAATCCGAGATTGTAATTGTTGATGATATTCCATCGCAAATTTATTATTCGATTATTAAAGAGTCGGTAATGTACGCGATCATCTCTTTACCATTTACGGTTAACCGGATGAGCATAAAAAGCCCTGAGCGCAGGATAGAAAATATTGCGAAAGGTAAAATAGCCGAAAAGTTATTTGCTTATTATTGCGAATTAAATGCTATACCAGTTGATTTTAAAAGCACAGCAACGCCTTATTTTCAAGTTGATAAACGGGATTTTTTGCTGGACGGATATGAATGGGATATAAAAAATAATTTTATTCATCATGATGGAAACCGCTTAACAGATTTTAAATACAAAGATTTACCTGCCTTAATACCTTTCAGACACGAACAAGATCAATGGTCAAAGCGAGAGAAAGCGTGCTTTAAAAATTCTAAAGGAGTTCGTTTTTTATTTACATTCCTAAAAGCTACCGAAAAGAATTCGCGAAAACAGTTTATCGAAGTACGATTAAGTCCGGAACAAAAAGATTTTTTATGCAGCCTGATTGAAAAATTTGCCGGAAAAACATTTGATAGTGAACCTTTAAGTCTTCCATGGTTTTGGGGAAAGATGAAGGAGTTGAAAAATGAGAACCTTTCGTTGATTGTTAATGATTTTCCAAACCTTGTAATCACAGGTTATGCTGATGGTGAATTATTTGATCAGTTTAAAATAACCAACTCGGGTAAGGATTCTAATTTTATTGGTTACCTGCAGCCACAATGGTACCAGATGATTAAAAAAGAAAATGGGCAGTTATTAAAATTTATGAACGGAACTATTTGGACACGCATTCCGAATGCTACCTTACCGGTTTCGAAGTTAAAGTCATTCTGTTTCAGCCATTAATCAGCGTATGTTTTATTTAAATTTCATTGTAAAAATTTCTAAAAGATTATATCGCCTAAAGTTGAATTGTTTGTCATGCATAGCATGTCGAAGCAAATATTGTTAAATATATTTCTTTCCATCCTTCGACAAGTTCAGGATGAATTTATTTATTTACTATAGCGGTTTTTGAAAGTTCAGGCAGTACTGATGAAAAGTATTGCTAACGAACGTATTTCCATAACCATAAGGTGCGATGGAAATATCGTCTTGAAGCCAGAAAGTTTCGGGTAACAGAATATATTTTTCCTGAAGTTTTAATGATAAATCCCAGGCAAAGGGGTAGTTACTGCCTTTCTTTTTTATGTTTTTAACTACAATGCTTATGTATCCGCCGGGCTTTAAAATTTCAGACAGATCAAAGTAAATTTTTACCAGATCATTCAGGAATTTATTATAATCACTCATGTTTCCAAGATCTTCGTGGTTATCGGAGTAATTAACCTGCAAACCTTTTTTTATTCTTTTTGCCTGGTTTTCGGCTCCTTTCATATTCAGCATATCCCAATACGGGGGCGAAGTGATGATATAATCAATCTGTGGAAAATCCTTCGGCTTTATTTGGCGGGCATCTTTACATAAAATCTTGAATTCAGGGGATGTGGGATTTTCTGAAAGATGATTTTTGCATCGTTCGTTGGCGATTTCGCTAAAAAACTCACTTAATTCGGTGCCATATCCATTTCGTTTTAATTGCAATGCCGAAACTTGCGTTGATCCGGTTCCGCTCATGGGATCAAACACAGAATCACCTTCTTTTGTAAAAGTCCGGATATGCATTTCTGTTAAATCTTCGGGATATTTTGCCGGATGCAAAATTTCATTCTTCTTACGTGGTTTGGGTTTTAGAATGTACCACGAAGGGAATCTTTCGAATGCTAATTTGTTGCTTGCTTGTTGATTAATATTTTTAAAGAATGGATATTCATCAGCTCGATCATTATATTGGCTTTTTTCATCGTTACGAAAATATAAGCTGTAAAAGAGGCTCTCGCTTGTTTTAAAGAAACTGGTTTTTGTTGTTTCATTTTTGAAATCAACACATCCGATTTTATCATCTTTTAAACTGTAAAACGAACCGAGTGTTTTAGCCAGGTCCCATGCGACAGGATAAAATTGATTATTTTGATAGATGTTTGGCAGCAAAACTGAAATAAACCGACGGTGAGCCAATTTATTTTTAAGAGAATAAGCCAGATTAAGCACTTCTCTTTTTAACTTAAAATAATTTTCAAGTGTTGGATTTGATGCTATGAATTGCCTTAAATCAAGAAAAACAAATTGCAATAAATCAGCCTGCTTAACCGCATCGGGGGTATATAAGTTAAAATTTAATTCTGATTGCAGTTTTTTAATTGTTTTATACTGATTTTCGGAGCTCCAAAACAGCAGGTTAGGAGCTTTTTCTTCATCATCGAATTTGATAAAAAACCGGATATTTTGCCTGTACAAATCTTCATCGCCGGAATATCGGAACCATGATTTTTGAAACGGGAGCCACTCTTTTGATGTTAGATTATTAAAACGATTTTTCATGCTTCGAAAATTGAATGGCTAAAATAAAAAATTAATCGCGAATAAAAAGGATGATTTATCAGTGAATTTTTAAATAGTGATTTGTAAGAGTTTATTACTCTTTTGTAATTAGCAGTAAGCTTCTGTCATCTTCGAAACTGGTAACATGGTAATCCTTAATCAGTTTTTCTTCAATTTCCGATATTTTCAAACCGGGTTTTTTGCCCAATTCCCTAAAAACTCCTTCAATAGCATGGTTTGTTAGCATTTCGTTGGTGTCGTTGTTATAAATTTCGGTATAGCCATCGGAGTAAAAAAGAAGTTTGTCATTGGATTCCATTTCCAATTCTAGTTGCTGATATGTTGATCCTTCTGAGATACCCAACAGCATTCCCGTAATGTTCAGGCTTTTCATTTTTTGCTCTTTAAATTGATAAAGAACGGGTTTCATGGCTCCCGCGGTGGCAATATGCATGGGTTTTTCGGGATGTATAATGATAACCGACAAGGTGGTAAATACATCTGCTACCTGCAAATCGAGCGATATTTGATTGTTTAAATGTTCGATTAATCCCGAAGCGGTTAATTGGCTGGAAGAAGTGTTGTTTAGTAAAAAATGTATGGTACTTCTGATATAGGCTAGATAAGCACTCACAAAAAACCAGGCGCTCCATTTTTTGCCCATAACATCGCCGATAACAATTATTTGTGCATCTTGCTTTTTGGTTGAAAAGATTTCGTAAAAATCCCCACCAGGAATGTGTTTGTAAGGTTCGTGAATTACAGAAATATGGTAATCGTTAAATTGCAGTTCGGTTTTTGGATTTAACCTAACCGGCGAATTTTCAGCAGCAAGTTTAATGGCATTAATGTATTTCGATTTTATTTCCATTTCGCGCGACATGAATGCGTTAATTTGGTGATAAAGTAATTTTTCGGGTAATGATTTTAATACAAAATTGCTAATTCCCTGGTCGAATTGGGTTAAGATATCATCGTTTTGATTGGCTAATAAAACGATCGAAAAATCGCGGTTTGAAATCAGCTTAATCTTATTTACATCAAATTCAACCAAAGAATCATAGTCAATAAGAATGGTCCACACATCCAATTCTTCAATGGTTTTAAAAAGCTGCTTGCTCGAATAAACTATTTTAGCATCAGAATATATTTGCTCTGTTTTTAACTTAAATTCAGCTTTTTTGTGGGTGCAAAAAACCAAAATACCTTCGCTTAAATTAACATTGTATTCCATGTTGCTTTTAAGCAGTTCCTTCCTCAATAAGTGTTTTTTTATGTGGCTTTTAAGCTTAAGGGCAAGAATTTTTTTGTCGAAAGGTTTTGTTATAAAATCATCGGCACCTGCATTCAGGTTTTTTATCCAGGTGTTTTGTTCTGTTGATCCGGATAGAAAAATAAAAGGAACATTTTTGTATTCGGGCATTGCTTTAATATGCATAATTAATTCACTACCTTCCATCACAGGCATATACAGGTCGGAAATAATTAAATCAAAAATTTGCTTGTTTGCTTGTTCCAGGGCTTCCTGTCCGTTTTTTGCCTTTGTAACTTTATACCCTAAAAGTTTGGCTATATGCTCAACCGAATCGCGGATAAAGCCATCGTCATCAACAATAAGTATATGTGGTTGGCGGTGCATAGTTTGGTAGATTAGTAAAACAATTTAGCCAATTAAAATTGTTAAATCAAATTTACTTGCAATAGTTTTTGAAACAAGCTGAGTGAGCCAATTAATCAAAGTTTAGATGCATGTAGCTGGATAAACTTTTTGCCCGTTCCCTGTATTCCTTTGATTTCTTGGGATTTGTATTTTCATAAATCCTCGATAGGCCAAAATACGCATACGAAATCCGGTCGTTGGCAAAGGGCTGATAATTTTTCCCCAGCTCGATTGCTTCCAGATAAAGCTTCTCGGCAAATTCCGGATTTTTATTTTTCTTTTCTTCCACAATGCCTTGATAAACTTTTACCATCATTCGGAAAAAATCATTTCCGTCAGATTTGCTTTCCAATTCTTCGATCAGTTGTTCTGCCCGATGATATCGTTCCAATAACAACAGTGTTCTTATCCGGTACGAGATATACAATGGATTATCGGGATAAGATTTATACAATTCGCGCGTGTAACGAGCACTTTTTTTATAGTTCTCTTCGAAATTAAGACTGATAAATACCAAGAAGGATAAAGATTCTGCATCCAAAAAAACACCATGCTTCCAATTGTGTTCCAGCTGTTTTATTCCTAAGCTTTTATCGCCTTTTCTGAAAAAATAAGCAACGGGTTTATATACGGGATGTTTTTCCGGGTATGCTTCGCGATAGTAATTGTATAATCCGGTGGAAAAATTAAAATCAGTGATGGTATTGGTTAAATCAAAACCCTTTCGAACCATTGCATAGGCACGCCGAACATGTGGCAGAACCTGCGATGACTCATGATTATCGGAATAATACTGCATAATTAGTAATCGAGCCATTAGGTTTAAAAATGCAGCTTCCGAATTATTCTTGTCATTCGAAAGCATTTTTTCCGATTTTCCGATGGAGAGATCAATGTTTTGGACAAACGCATTATGATATGGGCTGTTCGGAGTTATTGGAAAATATTGCCAGTACATTTTTGTGGCAGTAAACAGTGGGGGCAGGGGACTTTTAGGATAACTGGTTTCTAATTTATTTTCGAATTGCCAGGCCGAATCAAAATTGAAATTGTAAAGGCGGTCTAGTTCTACTTCAATTTCTTTCAGGATCTCAGGCTTGCTAAGAATTGATTTTTGGGCATGAATTAAGAATGAAGTCAGCAACAAATATATTGTGAATCGCAATTTCATCATCTATTTCTTTGTTAAAGAACACAAACTTACAATAAACAAATAGGTTTTTTTAAAAACCAGGATATATTTATAGAAGATTCGTTTCGTTTAATCTAAAAAAAGCTCCTGGTTAAAGGAGCTTTTTATCTTAATACGATCACAAAATAAATATAGTATTATATTTTTGAGAGTTTCTTCTCCATTTTTTTAATCTTTTTTGGAAGATTTTCTTTCATATCTATGTACATCGCATCGGATGCTTCTGCCAGAGTTCCTGGAATTTCGCTTCTATTCGATGTAATTTGTTCCATTACAACCTTTATGCTCGATTCGCTCATACCCATTGCACTCATATACATAACTCTTTTTCCTGATTTATGATACAAAGAAATAGTAGCTTTTGCTTTGCCACCTGCTGCTCCATTTCCGCCAATTAGTGTTTTTGCTGCAATAGTATAATCAAGTTCAACTACCATAAAAGCATCTGCTTCCGGAAACATTTCACTTAGTTGTTCAGTAAGTTTTTTATAAAGCCCTGCATAAGTAGAATAACCTTCATAAGGAAGTCTCTTAGCAAGTTTATTTAAAGCACTTTCGTTAAAAGCATCTTTCCATGCAATAAATTGTTCGTTGTTAACGATTGTAGCTTCGTCAATAAATTCAAAAGGAAATTCTTTAGCTAAATCACCATAAAGATATGCTTGAAAAGCGTCTAGCTCTTCGTTAATATTAAAATCCTGACCCATAAAAAGATCAGACATTGTATTAATTGCAATATCTTCAAATCCTTCAGTTCTTAGCCCGTTATTTGCAGATAAAGTAACTACGGCAACCTTATTAACTTGAGAATTAGCATAAAAAACAGAAAGTGCTAAGGTTAGCACCAGAAAAATTCTTTTCATAATTTTGATTTTTTGGTTAATAAATTAATAAGGCCAAAGATAATATTTTAATAAGAGGAATGTACTTTTTCACGATTTAAAAAAGTAATAAATCAGATTATATAAAATAAAAAAGTTGTTCTGTATTTCACGAACAACTTTTTTTGGTTTATATCGATTTATAAAGATTCAATCATCGCATCTTATTGCACATTCATCGGAATTTCCATGATTAAGATGTTCGCTTTTTCTAAAGCAGAGATGGTTATTTTATTTGTTTCGGTTATTCCAATAGCATCTCGTGTAAGTAATTGATTATTTTCGATTTCAACCTTGCCATCAATCACGAAAACATAAACACCATGTTTGTTTCCTTTTAGCATATAATCCCCTTTCCATCCCGAATCCAGATTTCCTAGATGAAACCAGGCTTCCTGATGAATCCAAACTCCCTGGTCATCTTTGTTGGGCGATAAGATCTGAAACAGTTCATTTTTCTTTTCAATATCTTTTAAGGAAATCTGGTCGTATCGCGGTTCTACATTCTGTTTGTTTGGATAAAGCCATATTTGAAGCAATGTAAGTTCATTTTTTGTGCTTGCATTAAACTCGCTATGCTGAATTCCCATGCCGGCGCTCATTACCTGAATTTCACCTTTTCGTATGATTCCGGAATTTCCCATACTATCGGAGTGTTCCAATTCACCGCTTAATGGTATGGTAATAATCTCCATATTATCATGCGGATGGGTTCCGAATCCTTCGCCCGGAGCAATCCAATCGTCGTTTAAAACACGTAAAACGCCAAATTGAATTTTTTCAGGGTCGTAATAATTTGCAAAGCTGAATGAATGGTTCGTTTTTAACCAACCATGATCTGCATGTCCTCGTTTATCTGATTTGTAGATTGTTGTTTTCATAACTCTCCTTTTGTTTCTTAGCTAAACAAAAAGAAAATATGAATTGTTTATTTGTTTAAATGATATATTGAACTAGAATTTGTCAATTTTCTATGAAACAACGTGTTTTCGAATATCGTTAAGCCACGCTAATCAATAATCGTGAGCGATTCAACATCTAAATATTCTGGCCCGCTATCAACCGGATAGCCATTGATAAGATGACCTTTTATTTTTACATAAGTATCATTATACTGGTAAAGGTTTACAGAGTTGCTTCGCAATGCATATAGGACATCACCTGTATTTGTTTGTAAGGTGTGTGTGCCATACTGATAATAACTAGATGTGGTCTCAACAATAAAACCATCAGAAATCATCATCGATTCATCAGCATCATCATTACATGAAAATGAAACGATAACAAAAACCAGGTAAAACAAAAATCTTCTTATCGTTTGTTTTGAGCGATTAGGATATTTTAAAAACAAGGAATCAGTTTTATTAAATTGACTCATATTTCTTAGATGCTTATTTAAATTTTATATCTCTTCTCTTTTTTTTAACGATATTTCCGTTTTTCGTAAGCAGAATGGCAATGGGTTGTGTAGCCGGAAACTCAGATAAAATGATAATGATCATTACCGTAATGGGGACACTTAAGAACATACCAATAATTCCCCATATGGCTCCCCAAAAGGCTAATCCCAAAATTACTATTAATGGACTAACATTTAGTGTGTTACCGGTAAGTTTTGGGTCCAGGTAGTTTCCAACAACCAATTGAATGGCCCCAACAATTATTAGCACCCATATACCGGGCATTACTTCGCCGAATTGCAACATGGCAAAAACCGCAGGGAATGTGGTTGCAATGAGCGATCCAATGGTTGGAATATAATTCAGTATAAAGATCAGGAATGCCCAAAACAAAGGAGCTTCTATACCGATAATGGCCATTGCTATATAGCTCAAAAATCCTGTTAATAAACTGGTTAAAGTTTTAACCGAAATGTAATTACCAATGGATTTATCAATTTTTTTAAGAATTTCCTGAAAATCATCCTGGTCTTCGGACTGAGTGTAGATAGCCTGAATTTTTGTTGCAAAGAACTTTTCTTCCAACAACAAAAAGATGGTATAGATCAAAATTAATAGTGCATTCCCGAAAATCTCGGTAATTGAATTAAAGAGCGTTGATAGGGCATTCGTATACTCAAATTTACCAAGCATCTCTTTAATGGAAGTAACAATGTCGATGTTAAAGTTTGAATTAATTACTTTTGTTAACTTGGAAATGTTAGCTTGATATTGGGGTAGTTCGTCGCTAAGTTGCTGTATGTTAACACTTAGAATTTTAGCTACAGCTCCCAGCACCGCAAAAATAACCGCAAATCCGAGAAAGTTTAAAATCGGATTGGGAATTTTATTTTTGATAAATGGAATCTTATTTAAAAGATCTCTGATTTCTTTAATCAGAAACCATAAAATTAAAGCCAGGACAAAAGGTACAATCAGGTTTTGGCCGTAAATAAATATGATTACCACTGCAAAGGAAATTAACAGGCTGTTTGTAATACGACTTGCTTTCATAGGTTTCTGGTTTAAAATATAAAATTATAAAATTCTCTGATTGAAAGGAGATTTTAAAGCATAAAAAAAGGGTGTCTCAAAAGGTCTTAAAGAGTCATTCCGAGCAAAGCGAAGGAATCTTTATGTATTGACTATTAAAAGATTGCTTCGTCATGCTTCCTCGCAATGACCTTAAAAGTTTACTTTTGAGACACCCTTTTTTATGATGTATTATAAGTTATTTGGTTACTTTCAGAATTTCGTTAAAGAGTTCTTTGTTATCTTTAATTTTATCTTCGTTACCATATACACACAAAGCATTCTGAGCTAAAATGTCACTTACCATTTTTTCCATTCCTTTAATGTCTTCAACAGTAGTATTTAAAACTTCCATGCGTTCTTTTTTCAATTCATCTTTGGTAGTTTTGTTAAAATACCTGTTAAAAGCAATTGATCCGCGTTGCGATGCCGTTGTTGGGCGATCCATTCTGGAAATGGTTCCTATTATAAAACGGGTCATTTCATCTTCTGCAGCTTCAAAACTACTAAGGAATTCAGGTGTTGCATCGTAATTATCAAGTGATTCTTTTAAATTAGGATCGCGATATGAACCAAAATAAGCTCTTCCTGATGGACTAAATCCGGCAAAACCACCATACGCTCCACCAATTACTCTGATTTGGGTTTGCAGATACTCTCTCGAAAGGATTTGGTTCAACACACGGATTTTACCATTCCAATCGTATCCTAACTGCTTAAAATCATAACCTTTCGTTACATATTGTACTTTTGATGCCGACATTAAACCTTCGTTTTTAATGCTGTGATCAAATTTCCACTCATTCATATTTCCATCGCCTTCGGGCAAGCTTGCAACAAACGATTTGAATGATTTCTCATACTCAGGATATTGTTCATCCGAACAGGTTACAGCGGCAATCAGGTTTTTTTGGTTAAATAAAAGCTGAGCAGTTTGCACTAATTTCTCGCTAATCTCTTGTTGTTTGGCGTCGAAATTTTCTGTCAAATCTGTAATAAAATTATAATATTCTAATCCACTGGTTAACTCATCAAACATACCTTCGTTCGAGTAATAAGAGCTTAATCGGGTTAATGCATATCCTAATCCATCGTTTTTAACTCTTGATTCTATTCTTGCCTGATGACGTGTTAAAACAGCTTTTAATCGCTCAGCATCGTCGTATTTTGAAGTATTTAAGATTTCAGAAGTTAACTCGAATAACTTATCTCCTTTTTCTGTGAATGCTTTCGATGTAACGACAAATTTAGGAATCATCTTTTCATCAGAATTTTCTTCCAGATATGAACTTAGGTTGGTGTAGAAGCCACCTGTATGTATGTTCAGGGCATTATCCAGTTCACCATAGCCATAGTTCTCGGTATTCATTAATCCAATTACAGAGTTCAATAAGTTTGCATATGGAATTAATTCCTGTGGTAAAGCTCTTAAATCAAAATATAAATTGGTGTACAGAATATTACTGGTAAAATCAGGGTGATACAAAACGGGAATGTTTGCAATTGATTTTTCTTTTAGATCGTACCATTCAACTTCAGGGCTAATGTCCGATTTTGCAAGCATTGGAACAGTAGCAAGCGCTTCTGGTGTATCTTCTTCTTTTTGATATTCAATTAAAGCTTTGGTTTCTTCGACCAATTGTTCTAATTCTTCTTTGCTTAAACTTGCCTTGTATTCAGCCAGTTCTTTTTTGGTTTTTTCATCAATTTCCTTTTGTAATCCGGGTTGTGGCTTTAGCACCATAAGTAAGGCATGCGGATTATCGATCAAATGTTCCTGAACGATTTGCTCCAATAAACCATTTTTAATTCCTTCTTTTACTGCAGCTAAAGGTTTTTCATATTCTAAACCCAAAAAAGGATCATCTGCAAAGAACCATCCCTGATAAGTCATCATAGCATACATCATTCCCTTTTGCGATGTATTGCCTTCGCGCAGGCTAAACTCGGTACGATTAAGTATTCCTTCAACTGTTTCAGCATCGAAACCTTCTTTAACAACTTTTTCGAATGTTTCGTAAACAATCTTATCAAACTGATCTTTATCTTCCGGATTAGCATTTTGCACGCGAATGCTTATAATATTTTGTTTTGAATTATCAACGTAGGCTCTTACATCTTTACCAATACCGGCTTCTTGCAAGGCAAGGCGTAGTGGTGCAGATTCGTGATTAATCATTGCTTCTAAAAGAACTTGTAATGCCATAACCAGCTCCTGGTCGGTATTTAAGCCGGCAACAAAATTTAAGCTTAAATAAGTATTGTCTTTGGTTACGCTTCCTTCGGGAACAGCATAAGGTTTTTCGGCATATTTTTTAGCTTCGAAAGGCTTTTGCAATGGAATCTCGATTTTAGCATCTGATTTTTCATAATTTGATAAGTATTCTGCGTCAATAAACGCAAGTTCTTTTTCTAAATCGGCATTACCATATAGTAAAATATGGCTGTTCGATGGATGATAAAATTTCTTATGAAAATTTACAAAGTATTCCTGAGTTAAGCCCGGAATAGCCTGAGGGTATCCACCAGAAGAAACTCCATATGTATTGTCGGGAAAAAGAATTTTATACGCCTGATATCCTAGTTCTCTTGTTGGACTTGAAAAAGCTCCTTTCATTTCGTTATAAACAACACCTTTGTAAACAATGTCTCCATCGATGTTGTCTAGTTCATAATGCCAGCCTTCTTGTTTCAGAATTCTTGGATCATCATACAAACGGGGATTAAATACTGCATCTAAATACACATGCATCAAGTTAAAATAATCTTTGTCGTTCATGCTGGCTACCGGATAGGTTGTCAAATCAGAACCGGTCATGGCATTTAGGAAAGTATTTAAAGATCCTTTGGTAAGTACGTCGAAAGGACTTTTTACAGGAAAGTTTTTAGAACCATTTAAAACCGAATGCTCCATAATATGTGGAGTTCCATAATCATGTTCGGGAATGGTTTTAAATGCGATGTTAAATAATTTATTCGCATCGTCGGCGGCTATTTTTAACAATTTGGCGCCGCTTTTTTCGTGAGTAAAATACAAACACTCTGCATTTACTTCTTTTACAAATTTCTTCTCTACTAGTTTAAAGCCGTTGTATACATTTCCAACTTTAAAACTGGATTTTGGTGTGCATGCAAATATGAATATTGCAGCTACCAGCATAATTACTGATAAGACTTTGTTTTTCATTTGTTTAGATTTAATATTTAATTTGTATATTGATTTTATTTTAGATTTTGGATTAAAATGATTCTAAAAATACAATAAAAAGTGAATTATTGGAAGCTTTAATTGCTTTTTTAAAATATAATAACGTTCAACAGGCATATATGTTTACAACAGAACCAAACTATAAATTGGACTGCACATAACACGCATTCGAACACAAAATATACAAAGCTATTCTTAACCACAAATGATTTTTTTAATATCTTGTACGCATGTTTTTTAAAACCAAGAACGATTTAATACACATTGTTTATGTTAGTTTTTCCATGAAAGAACTAACCGAAGATGAGCTTAGTCAATTATTAACTGATATTCGTTCAAGAAACAAAGCACAAAAAGTTACCGGCTTGCTTTTATACAACGATGGTTCATTTATACAGCTTATTGAAGGGGAAAGGACTGTAATCCATCATCTATTTGAGAAAATAAAGAAAGACAAACGACATTCAAACCTGGTATTATTGCTCGAAGAATCAATTAAAAAGCGGGCATTCCCCGATTGGTCGATGGGGTACTTTCCTCTAAATAAGGATCAAAGAATTAAAATTCCGGGCTACTCTGAATTCATGCATTCGGATGATTCAAAAAAAATAATTGAAGCAACTACACAAGATGCAATGAGATTGCTTAACAGCTTTAAAATCTACATATAAGCAATATTTCGACATGATCATTTATTCAAAATCTGTATGCCGCAAATGATTGGGTGTGTTAGATTGCATCAAGCAAAAAGCACAAAGACTTAAGAAACACTGTAAATGCTAACAAGAGTTGTTATTTTGTATTATACCGTGTCTTTAAGTCTTTGTGGCAAGAGCACTCATATTTTTAGTGAGACATTTAATTTTCTGATGATGTGAAAACTGTTATAAATGTTCTGATAGTTTAATTAACTGAATAAACTCACTGCGATATCCTTCCAAATCTTTTCCTTTTGCGTCTTGTGCAAGTTTAATGGTTGATTTGTAATTAGCATTTCCCTTGTATTCCGAATTGCGAAGCAACATTCCGAAACTGGCTACTGCTGCCGAAAATTTAAAATTATCGGATGTTTCGGAATACGATTTACTTGTATAAGGAATGATTTCTTCCAATAGCATACTTTTTGTTCCATTAGGCTCCTTATACCTGAATTTTATCGTAGCAACTTCATCGCCTTCTTTTGCCAGTTTATTCACTTGTGATGTTTGATATTTAAGCTCGTTTTTTGATAATGAACCATGATTCGCCAGTTTTATTTCGTACAAGGCTGTAACAGTATGTCCGGCACCAAGCTCACCGGCATCTTTTTTATCATCTTCAAAATCTTCGTTATTTAATAATCGGTTTTCGTAGCCAATTAATCGATACGATTCTACAACGGCTGGATTAAACTCAATTTGAATTTTCACATCTTTGGCAATGGTAAAAAGGGTTCCTCCAAATTCGTTCACTAACACTTTTTTTGCTTCCATTATATTATCGATGTAGGCATAGTTTCCATTTCCTTTATCAGCTATAATTTCCATCTTGCTATCCTGGTAATTTCCCATTCCAAAACCCAGCACCGAAATGAAAATACCTTTTTCGCGTTCCTTTTCAATCAATCGTTCCATTTCGGCATTGCTCGATTGGCCCACATTAAAATCGCCGTCGGTGGCAAGTATAATCCGGTTGTTTCCGTTTTTAATAAAATTTTCTGTGGCTACCTGATAAGCTAATTTTAATCCTGCTGCTCCTGCTGTTGAGCCGCCAGCTTGCAACCTTTCCAATGATTCAATGATTTTTTCTTTCTCATCTCCTTGAGTTGATGGCAATACTACCCCTGAACTTCCTGCATATACAACGATTGCCACGCGGTCTTCTTCGCGCAATTGCTGAACCAGTAATTTAAATGCTTTTTTGAGCAAAGGCAGCTTGTTTTGTGAGTTCATGGAACCCGAAACATCAATTAAGAACACAATGTTTGATGCTGGTAAACTCTCGGTTTCGATCTTTTCCCCTTGCAAACCAATGTGTAACAATAAACTCTCATCGTTCCAGGGGCACTGGGCAAGTTCCTGATAAATAGCAAAGGGATGGCCCTTATCTGGTTGCGGATAATTGTAGCTAAAATAATTAATCATTTCTTCGATGCGAACAGCATCTACAGGTGGCTTTTGTCCATTGTTCAGAAATCTGCGAACATTACTGTACGAAGCTGCATCTACATCAATAGAGAAAGTTGAAAGCGGATCTATCATGGCATCTTTGTAGCCGTTTTCGTTTATGGCATCATATGCTTCGCGGTTAAATTCCTGCGGCGGATAATAAAAAGAAGGTGTCGCAACTTGTCCGGATACCGAAGCATAACCACGGATTCGGATGTTTTCACTTTTTTTAGGCATGCGATTTTCTGCAACTTCACAGTCCATAACAATAACTTCATCAAGTTCAATTAATTCACTTTCTAATTTAACATGAATAACCGATTGATTTTTGATTTTCACTTCTTTGGTTTTATAACCAACAAAACTAAAGGTCAGCACATCGCCTGTTGCTGCTTCAATGGAGTAGAATCCTTTACGATCAGTAGTTGTACTGATCAATGGATTGTTTTTTAGATAAACAGAAACGCCGGGAATTGCAGAACCATCTTCAGAGCTGGTTACCGTTCCGGTAATTGTGCGAGCATTTATGGTTAAATTAACCAGCATCGCAAGAATCGAAATAAGAATTGCTTTTTTCATTTTACACTATGTTTTAGTTAATAATTAAATTCTTTACTTTTGTTTTTATCGAGAATTTTTTGCTCGTTTGTTAATAGGGTGCAGGGGACAAGAAGAATCCATAAATATTTTTTATTTTTTTAATGATTAACTTATAAAGTGCAGTAGTTCAGTGTAATAAAATGAAGAATTTTAAACAAAATATGAATGCTGATTCCGATTCTGAACTGCTTAAGCGCTATCTGCAAACAGGAAATCTCGAAGTTCTAGGTGAGTTATATAATCAGTATATTCATCTGGTTTACGGTGTTTGTTTAAAATATCTGAATAACAGAGAAGACAGTAAGGATGCTGTCAATAAAATCTTCGAGAATTTGATCATTGAAATCCCTAAATTTGAAATACAAAATTTTAGAAGCTGGTTGTATGTGGTTACTAAAAATTATTGTTTGATGCAGCTTCGGAAAGAAAAATCTGATAAAAAAAGATTTGAGAACTATTCGCAAACTGTTTTTATGGAATCGACCAACATTTTGCATCCTATTGATGAGGCTCCGGATTCTATGTTAGAAAAACACTTGAAGATGTGCCTTGAAAAGCTAAAAGAAGAACAACAGCAGTGTATTGTTTTGTTTTATTACGAAAAAAAATGTTATCAGGAAATATCAGAAAAATTAAGTATTGACCAAAAAATGGTTAAAAGCTATATCCAAAATGGTAAGCGGAATTTAAAAAATTGCATTGAACAATTGCAGGAAACAGAAAATGTTTAAACGAAAACTCACATATCAGGATTTTATAAATTACTTCAAGAATCATTTGCAAAGTAAGGATAAGCATGCTTTTGAAAAAAAGATGATGCAGGATGCTTTTGAAGAAGAAGCATTCGACGGCTTATCCAAACTAAGCGAATCGGAGCTGGAGAATGATATTGCAGGCCTTAAATCATCTATTCAGAAAAGAGTAACAAAAACCAGAACCATTGTTCCGATTTGGTTCAAATATGCCGCCAGTATTATTGTTATTGTGGGTATTGGGTTGAGTATTTACTTTTTAAACAGTAACTATTGGCAGGATTCCATGTTAAAAGAACAAGTAGCACGTGAGATGGATTTGGCCGATAGTATTATGGTTGAAGCAGAAAAGCTTATTGTTTTATCCCAAAAGGATTCGCTCAAAGAAACCGACATGAAGGGTATTTTAGCTGAAAATAAACCAGCGAAAAAGGAGAAGAAACAGATAAAAAAGGAACAAGCAATTCCCATAGAGATTGCAGAGAGTGATTTTGAAGCAGCAAATGAAATGATAGTTGATGATGAAGATTTAGCTGTTCAGGAAGCTGAAGTGATTGAATTTGAAGAAGCAGAGCTTGTAGATGATCAGCTGGTAAAAATGGCTACTCAGGGAAAAGCGGCAGAAGAAGCTCCACAAAGCAAAAAGAAATTAGCTGAATCTCAAAACATCCGAATCCGGGGTGCATCCACACCAGACGAAAGCAAATCGCCCTTATATGTAATTGACGGTAAACCGCTGGATTTAAATAAAACAAAAACTATTCGTGGTAAGGTTTTCAGTGCCGAAGATCAAGAAAGTATTCCGGGAGTTTCGGTTCAGTTGAAAGACTTACCTGTATTCAATACCCTGACAGACAGCAATGGAGAATTTGCATTAACAATTCCCGACGAGGATGAATTAAAAACGCTGATTGCTTCCTTTGTCGGAATGGAATCGATTCAGATTGCTTTGGACGAAGATACCAGCCTGATGGTTTATATGGAACCACAAACTATGGCACTGGACGAAGTGATGGTTAGTGGCCGGTACGAAGAAGCAAAACAGGATGAGCCATTCGGAAGAGAATCACAACCACCGGCATCTGTTTCGATGAATCATTATAAAAAGCAAATAACAGAAGCGCTGGATTATTCTAAATTTACCAATCTGAAAGGAAAGTATAGGATAAAAATTCGTTTTACAGTGAATGCAGATGGCACATTAAGTAATTTTCAGTTTAAGAATGTACCCGACACAGTGCTGAGCGACGAAATAATCCGGGTGATGGAACAATTAGGCAATTGGCTGCCAAAAGTGGAGCATAACCGAAGTGTTTCGAGTGCGAAAGAATTTACTATAAAAATTGAAATCGAATAATAAGGTAGTCGGTGAGTTTAGAAATCATTTATCAGGACGAATACATCATTGCCATTAACAAACCACATGGTCTGGCGGTACATCGCTCCGATTATATTGGCGATGCCGACAGGTTTGCTGTGCAGGAGCTAAGAGATCAGATTGGCTGTTTTGTTTATCCTTGTCACCGTTTAGACCGTAAAACTTCTGGCGTTTTGCTGTTTGCTTTAGATAAAAATACGAACGCATCGATGCAAAAACAATTTGCCGAAAATCAGGTTAAGAAAAAATACCTGGCTATGGTACGGGGCTATACCGATGATTCAGGAACCATTGATTATCCTTTAATCAACGAAAAAGGTAAAACGCAGGAAGCATTAACAAACTATAAAACCTTAAGCAGAGCTGAAATAGAACTTCCATCTGGTAAGTTCAAAACTTCGCGGTATTCATTGCTTGAAGTTCGCCCACAAACGGGCCGATTGCATCAAATACGAAAACATTTTGCGCATATCATGCACCCCATCATTGGTGATCGGCCCCACGGGTGTAATAAACAGAATAAATTGTTTAAAGAAAAATTCGGAATGACACGCATGCTATTGCACGCAGCGGAAATTGTTTTTAATCATCCAGTAACAGAAGAGCAAATGATTCTGAAATCCGGTCTTTCTTCAGAATTTAAAAGAATGAACCAGATTATGGCTTGGGATATCTGATTTTCTTTTTCATTTTAGCAAAGTGCACAGTGTATATTCCTGTTACAACAACAATGCCGCCAATAATTTGCCAAAGAGTAAGTTTTTCGCCTAACATAAGGAATGCAATTACGGCTGCTAAAACCGGTTGAGCAAGCAAAGTGGCGGAAACCAAGGAAGCAGGAAGGTAACCTTGTGCAAAATTAATTAAAAACCAGGCACCGGCCTGAATCATAACCCCCATAATTACAAACAAAATCCATGCTTTTGGCGCATATCCGGTAAATTCAATACCCTGCACTAAAACAAAAATCCCTAAAAATATGCTTGTTGCCAGTGAGCTGATAAACAGATAGGAGATGGTATTTAAAAATTTTCTTCCGATTTGTGTAAAAAGCATAAATGCGGCATAAAACATACCTGCAAAAAGCCCCAGCGTTAATCCTTTAAAAATACCATCAGGTTGGTATAAATCCTGAACCATTAAAAAAGTAACACCCGTAAGGGCTATTAACAATCCAATCCAGAATTTGGAGTTTTGCCGCTCTTTAAAAAAGAAGAATGCTCCTATTCCGACCCATAAGGGAGCTAAGTTACCTACCAGTGTAGGCATTGCAGCATTCGATAACATAATTCCGGTGGCCCACATGGCCATGTCGATTGCCAGGCAAAGTCCGGCAACTACAGCAATAAGTACCCCTTTTATTTTTAGCTTTTCTTTGCTTTTTATGCGGGTTATTGTAAATGGAACAATCAAGGTAATTGTTCCAAAGAATAACCTGTAAAAGGCAGTAATCGTTCCCGGGGCTCCTGTATCTTTAATTAAAACAGGAGAAAAAGAAATTAAAATGGCTCCCAGAATTAATAAAATATATGATTTTTTAATTTGATCCATTGCTGAAAAATTTCCGCAATGTAATTAAAAAATCAGTTATAATTGCGCATCTCGAAATTGAAAATCTAATGTAAGCCTAAATAAAACCATCCTGATAAAGAAATAAGCAACAGTGCCGAAGAAATTTTATGAATCATCACCAGCCAAGCTGTGACTTGTTCTTTTTAACTGAAACTTCATGCAAATCCTTAATCAATCCTGATTTTTAAAGTTTAAATAAGATTAAAAATAAGTAGAGTTTAAATGCTCGCTAATGGGTAATAAAATTAAATAATACGATAAATATTTTATTCGTACTAATTATTTAGTCAAAACAAAGATCGTTTATTTAAAAAATTGAAAACATGCTTTTACAGATGCTTCAATTTGCAGTTTTGTTTTTTTGTTCCTTAATAAGCTCTTGAGCTTTTTCAATAATCTTATTCCCTATTTTGGGTAAAAAGATATACAAAACGCACAATGCTGAAATAAAAAGGCCAAACAAGCTTAAAGGATTTACTAATCCAGCAATTGCTAATGGTGCTATGGAGAATAAAAGCAAGAGTTTTGCTAATAGAACAAATCTTTTTGTTTCAATCCAGCTAGAATACATCAGATATCCACTTGATAATGGAATTAAAAGGATATAGATGAAATATAAAAAACCTCCCCCTTCTCCTCCATATGACATATTATAAAAATCTGAATCGCTAACAATACTTGATAAAAGAACAATGCCGCTAAAGTAGCCATTTTCACTTATTCCCCAGAGAAGAATAAATGCGAGAAAAACTATTGCACTAGCAACAAACATTGGGGTTTTAATTTTATCTTGATTTGCTTTTACAAAAGCATTTACTTTTTCGAAATTTGTTTCCATTCTATTATTTGTTAATTCGGAGTCTAATTAATACTAATTTGATCTTTTACACATCTGATAGACATTCCAGTTCTTTTTTCTGTAGCTTGTCTAAACACATATGTTTGGTTAGCATATAAATTTCGATAGAAGGCACTGCTGCTATACAATTCGGTTGAACTCCACCAGTAAGCTTGTTCGCCTATCCACCCATATGTACTATTTCTTGATCCACCCGGAAGCGCTGTAAATCCTGATTCGTTATTTGCTCCACTATTAGGACTAATCCAGAATTTCGTACTCGACTCTTTCATTTTGCCACCAATATTTTCAGTTCCTCCCCGAACTCCGCTTTGGTTTGCTTCATTTTGAATCATGCCCAGATACATTTCAAGCTTTTGCCACTCATCATCGCTGGGAACATGCCATCCATCAGGACATATTTTATCTTCGTTCATTACAAACCAGTTATACAGTTTTCCATATTTTTTTTCATATTTCGCAGAGTCATTATCATACCAGCAATACGCTCCGGTGGTTAAATCATTCCATTGAGAAACATCTGTAACTAACTGAATGTCTGTTCCATCATTGTATTTAGCTGTTCTTAAATTCTCGGCCATCCAAACCTGATCATCAATGTTTACAATTCTATATAAATTTCCTTCCAAATCACTCATGGTTTCGTAAGTATCTTCCGGTTTGGTTGTAAAACTAATTTCATTACCATATCCTGTACCATTAGCATTTGTTGCATAAGCACAAAGAAAATAGCTTGTTTCTGCAACAAGGTCATTAATAGTACCTGTAAACCTTCCTGAATCTAGCATTTCAGTTGAAAATCCATCGTTATTTTCTAATGTGGGGTTTTCGGAAGTACTCCACACAAAACCACATTCTATTAGAGAATTAGTTTCTGCTGAAATTAACTTTCCTCTGCTCACTGCGCTATTTGATGTGATCTCAACTACGTCCGTTGTTTGTAGTTCGGGGACATTTTTATTTTTAACACTACAACTGAGAAAAACATATAAAATACCGACAATTCCTATCGATAGTCTTAGAACACTAATTTTTTGCATCATCTTTTTTGTTATGAAGTTAATAATCGTTTTAGGAAATTTGATAAAATAAAAAAGGTATTATGATAAAAAATAAAGTGAACAACCAAGTAATGTAATAAAATAATTCTGTTTATGAAGTTAGCGCAAAATTTAGACAAAAATGGATTTTTAAAAAAAAGTTATTAACATATATGTTCAAATAAAAAACAGTAAATGATTGTAAACTATAATTGTATGTCTGTTTTATGTTTAATGAATAAAAAAACCCAGCGTAATAGCCGGGTTCTTAATAAGCAATTGAATTAATCGCTGGTTTCTTTTAAATATTCATCTAAGAAAATAAGTATTTTTTCATAAGCTTCAATCTGGTTTTCTTTCTTTCTAAAGCCATGTCCTTCATCAT
>CAYVEW010000016.1:0-41377 GCA_964450375.1 uncultured Bacteroidales bacterium | reverse complement strand
TATTATTTGTTGCATTCTTTCTGCTGGCTAATTTTATTGAGAATTTATTAGATCTTATCATTAATGAACTTAAAGAAGAAATTAGTAGTGCAAAAGGTGAAACTCTGGCAAAGGAAGAATTTATTTCGAAAATATCGCATCAAATTCGCACCCCATTAAACAATATGGTTGTTGTATCGAACTTAATGAATAATGCAGATGTTGATGACAAGTTAAAAGACTTAATCGATACCGTGCAAGCATCTACCAATAACCTGGTAAATGTTGTAAATAATATAGCAGAGATTTCGAATGTTGATTTATTACAAAGTAAAGATTATAATCAGAATTTTAATGTAGAAACAACTATACAGAATACTATTAATTTGTTTTTAAACGAAAACACGAACGATCTGAGTTTCCCGCTCTCCATATCTAATGATATAAACTACCAGTTGTATGGTGATCCGGTTAAAATAAAACAAGTATTTCTGAATTTAATTGAGAATGTAATTAAAGTTACAAAAAGCGGGAATAAAACCATATCGATTGATATAAAGAAAATAACAGAAAGTATTGAATTATCGGAAATTCTGTTTAGTGTTTATACAAAAGATCTTACCAATATTCCGGAAATAACCAAAATACGAAATACAGAGAAAACAAAGAAAGGTAAAAAGGATGCGTATATTAAACTCCTCGATTTAAATATAGCCAATAAAATTATTGAGTCTTTGGGAGGCCAGGTAGAAATGGAGATTACCCCGGATAATTTTGAATTTAAATTTATTTTAAAATTCAAAAAAGGAGAATTGTTAGCAAATGTTGGAAGAATAATTAAGGATGATTCGTTGCCTGACCTCGAACCTTTAGGAAAAGTAAGTTTAAAAGATGCCAATATACTTTTGGTAGAGGATAACCTAATTAACCAGAAAATTGTATTGTTAAGCCTTAAAAAAGCTGTAAAATCAGTTGATGTGGCAAATAATGGCAAAGAAGCACTTGACAAATTCGGATCGGTAAAATACGATCTGATTTTAATGGATATACAAATGCCCATTATGAACGGGATTGTTACTACCAAAAAAATAAGAAGCATCGAAAAAAGCACCAATTCACACACACCAATTATTGCAATAACTGCTAATGCATTGCTTGGTGATAAAGAAGAGTGTTTGGCTGCCGGAATGGATGATTATATCAGTAAGCCTTTCCAGATTGAAACACTTATTTCGAAAATGGAAAAACAATTAGAGTAAGAGTTAATAACAAAACTATCAGATAAAAAATATAGGGCTCAAGAATGAGCCCTATATTTTTTTGGTTTAAATCAGTTTATTTTTCGACATCAGGTTTAAAACCGAGGATTAAAACATCATCAACTTGCTCCAGGTTTCCTTTCCAATCATCAAAACTTCTGCTTAAATAAGTTTTCTGTTGTTCTAGTGGTAATTTATGTATGGTTAACAGAATATGCCTAAATCTTCGGTATTTATATTTCTTTCCTTCGGTTCCACCAAACTGGTCGGCATATCCATCAGAGAATAAGTAAAAAACGTCGTCTTTTTTAAGTTTTATAATGGTTTTTGTGATTTTATCTGCTTCGCCTTCGTCCATTAAACCAACCGAAAACCGATCGCCACGAATTTCTTCAATTTTATTTTCGCGTATAAAGTATAAAGGCCTGAATGCACCGGCAAACTCCAACTCCCCTTTCTTCATGTCAATTACACAAAGCGCTATATCCATACCATCCTTTAAACGGACATTTTCTGTTGTTTTACCAAAAGTAATGGCTACGCCATCGTTTAAATGTTGTAATATCTCATCAGCAGTTTCAATTCCTAAATCATCGGTAATTTTACGTAACAACTCAAATCCAATAATCGACATAAAAGCTCCGGGAACACCATGCCCTGTACAATCAACCACGGCAACAAATATTTTTCCATTTTTCTCGTTAATCCAGTAAAAATCGCCCGAAACAATATCTTTTGGTTTGTGTAAAACAAACGAAGATGGAAGTAGCTTTTTAAATAAGTTCATTGATGGTAGCAAAGCTTCCTGTATTCTTTTTGCATAAACAATGCTGTCCGTAATACTTTTGTTTTTTACGGTAAGTTCATCTTTTTGTATGGCAACCTGCTTTGCTATGCGTTCTTTTTCCTTTAACTCATGATTTGATTTTCTTAAGCTTCTGGTCCTGTATTGAAAAAACCAAAATACTAAAGCCAGAAAAGCAATAATATATGTTGCAAATGCTAACTTTGTTTGCCAAATTGGGGTTAGCACCATTATTCTTAAACTTGTTCCTTCTTCGTTCCACACATTATCGCTATTGGAGCCTTTTACTCGAAAAACATATTTGCCCGAAGGTAAATTCGAAAAGGTTGCATACCTTCTTGTTCCAAGATTTATCCATTCATTTTCGGCACCTTCCAGTTTGTAAGCATAATTATTCTTCTGCGGATTTGTAAAATCCAAAGCCGAAAATTCAATGGTTAATAAATTGTTTTTATGTGGAATTTCAATCAGGTTATCTTTCCCAATGCTTACGTTACCAGAAAATTTACTGGTTAGAAGTTCAACAGATGTTATTTGTATCTCGGGAATCCTTGTGTTTTTTGTGATCGAATCTGGATAAAACGAATTATAACCTTCGATACCTCCAAAAAACAGTTCGCCCAATTCGGATTTATAATAAGCTCCGTGATTAAATTCAAAATCCTGCAATCCATCTGCCACTCCAAAATTGCTAAACTCATTGGTGGATGGGTTAAATTTCGATAAGCCCCGATTCGTACTTAACCAGATATTTCCTGAATCGTCGGGGAGTATGGCATATATTAAATTATTAGGCAATCCGTCGTTTTCTGTGTATATTTTTACTTGTTTAGTATCCAAATCGAAACGATTTAACCCCCAAACCGTGGCAATCCATAAGCAACGATTCGTGGTATCTTCTAAAAGGTAAAGTACTTCATTTGAACTTAAGCAATTCTCACATGCTCCTTCAGGCCTTATAAATCTTTCAAAAGAATTATCTGCTCGGTTTAATTTATTGAGCCCCTTTTTGGTAGCTGCCCATATGTTGTTTTCAGAGTCTGCTAAAATGTCGTAAATCTCGTTCGAACTTATTGATGACGAATCATTTTCATCGTGCAAATAACTAATAATTGTATCTTCAAGAATCTGGTATAATCCATATTTTGATCCAACCCAGATATTTTTATTTTGATCTTCGAGAATATCGTAGATTCGATTGTTTTTAAAAGTTTTAAAAATATCAAGTGTATCTAAAATATCAAATTTTCGTGTTTTAGAATTATAAACATTAATCCCATTCTGAGTTCCAATCCATATGTTTCCATTGTGTAGCTTATATATTTTATGAATAAAATCATTAACAATATTACTATTTTCAGTATTGAATGATTTTTTTTCTTTGGTAACAGGATTAAAATGATAAAGCCCTGCTCCCCATGTCCCTACCCAAACGGTCCCATCCTGCTCAAAAAGCGAAATAATATAATTATTTGAAAAGTAAGGAATATTATTTTGGTCTTTATCGTAGAGCCTAAATTTTTTCTTAACATTCTTAATCTTTAATAAACCCTGAAACGAGCCGGCCCATATAATACCAGTATTATCCTGAATTATAGAAGTAAATGAAGTTGTATGTACTACTTTATAATCGTTAAAAAACTGGGCATAGGTAGTAAATTTTTTCGAGTTACGATCGTACTTATTTAATCCATTGTCTGTTGCAACCCAAAGATTATTGCTATTATCTTCGTATATATCATTGATGGTGTTGTTACTAATGGTAAAATCGGTATTGTTATTACTGTAAAAACGCTCAAACTGCTCTGTTTCCCAGTTAAAAAGATTCAATCCATCATTTGTTCCGATCCACAAATTATTCTGTTTATCTTCATAAATTACTTTTACTTTATTATTACTTAAGCTTTTAGAATCATTAGGATCATGTTTGTAACGTTTAAAAATTTCGAGTTTTCGATCAAAATAATTTAAACCATCTTTGGTGCCAACCCATAATTGTCCTTTGTGATCTTCGAAGATAGAAAATTTATCATTTACAGATGTAAAATTAAACACATCGTTATAATGCTCATAGTGTCGGAATTTCTCCTTTTCAGGATCAAAACGACTCAGGAAATTTTCTGTTTTAATCCATAAATAACCTTGCTTATCCTGATACAGATCGTAAATTTCGTTTTGTGGAATTGTATTGACATTGCCAGGCTCAATTAAATACCTGGTAATCTTGTCGGTATAGATGTTTAACTTGTTTAAGCCTTCGTCTGTCCCGATCCAGATGTTTCCACTGGCATCTTCGATAATACAGTTCACAAAATTATTCGATAGTGAATTAATATTGGCAGGATCGTATTTGTAATTTTTAAAAGAGTATCCATCGAATTTATTTAATCCATCCTGAGTACCTGCCCAAACAAATCCTTTACTATCCTGAATAATACAGTTAACACTAGTTTGAGACAAGCCGTCATCAATGGTATATTGACTAATACTCAATAAGTTAATCGGTTCGTTTGCAGAAATACAATATGGGAAAATCCCAAGAAATATGGAAAAAAATAATATGTACGAAGAGATTCTCATTTATATTAAGCTAATTTAATATTTAATCCGATTAAAGCAAAGTTTAATCTTCTGCGATCGCTCCTTTATTTTTATTCAATTTACGATATTTTATCGAAGGAGACTCAATAAAATCGCCAATTTTTAACGACTTCCACTTTTTATCAATTTCCAGGATAGTTTGCTCATCGGAAACTACAACATTCGGCCAGTCTCTTTTAAACCCATCCTTTGCTAAGGATTTTCTTGTGGCATCGATTATGATTTTCGAACAACTAGTTGTTGTTGATTCAATGATATATGAGTCTCTTTTAGGATCTATATTTCCGGATGCAATCCATGCAATCATATTCATATCATTTAACTCAACCACATCGTCGAACATAATTAACATCCTGGTATTTTGAAGTTCTGTTAAGTTTGTGATTTTATTTACTAATACATTTAGTTTGTCCTTATTGGTTTTATTCATTGCACAAACTACAATTTGCCCCGAATTATACGATTCAACTCGAATTATTTCACTCTCCAACAGTAATGATTTTCGAATATCAGATTCGTTTATTTTTGTTACTATTTTATATTCAGCATCATCTTTTTCTACATCAAATTTTGTTGTAGCATCAATGCCCAATTTCGTACCGTAAGTAAATTTCGATGATGAATGGTCTAAAACATCCAAAGGACCACTAATAAAATGAATATCTTTTTCAGGGTTTGTGTTTTCCAAAACAGTTTTAATAAGTTGATCATATTGATGAATATCTATATCCTGATCAACAACAATCATAATCTTATTAAACATCATTTGCCCTGCTCCCCATAGTGCATTCATCACTTTAAATGCCTGTCCGGGATACGTTTTATTTATTTTAACAATCGTAATATTGTGGGCTACTCCCTGAAATGGCAAATTATAATCAACTATTTCGGGTAATATGGCTAGTTTTATCGGAGCTAAAAAGATTCTTTCTGTTGCTTTCCCAATCCAGGCATCTTCCATTGGTGGAACGCCTACTATGGTTGCAGGATAAACAGCATCTTTTCTATGTGTAATGCAAGTTACATGAAATTTTGGATACCAATCGGCTAATGAATAAAACCCGGTATGATCGCCAAAAGGCCCTTCCCAAATAAACTCTTCTTCCGGATCGATATAACCTTCAATAATAAAATCTGCATCAGCAGGTACTTCAATATCCTGGGTAATACATTTCACTAATTCGACCTTTTTCTTTCGCAAGAATCCTGCGAGCAAAAACTCATCCATATTATCAGGCATGGGTGCTGTAGCCGCATAGGTATAAACCGGATCACCACCAAGGGCTACTGCAATTGGCATCTTTCTGCCCAGCTTTTTATACTCATCGAAATGTCGGGCACCTACTTTATGCTTATGCCAATGCATTCCGGTTAATTGATTATCAAAAATCTGCATCCGGTACATTCCAATGTTTCTTATATTTGTTAATGGATCTTTCGTAATAACCATTGGCAATGTAATAAAAGGGCCTCCATCTTCGGGCCAGCACTTTAAGACCGGTAACAATGATAAATCTGGTGATTTATTGATTACATCCTGACAGCTACCTTTACCAGAAATTGTTTTGGGCATCCATGAGGAAATGTTCGATAATGTAGGCAGCATTTTGAATTTATCCAACAAACTATTCTTTGGTGAAGCTAAATCTTTAAACACTTGCTCGATTTCAGCACCTATATCGTCTAAATTTTGAACTCCCAATGCCAACGAAATTCTTTTTTCGGAGCCTAATGCATTTATTAGTAAAGGAAAATTAGTACCTGTATTTTCAAACAATAGAGCTTTTCCTCCATCTTTTGATTTGGATATACGATCGGCAATCTCGGTAATCTCCAATTCAGGATTAACAAATTCTTTAACTCGAATTAACTCATTGTTTTTTTCAAGAATCTCGATAAAATGCGAAAGTGATTTATATGCCATAATGAATCGTAATAATTAGAAATATACAAAATTTTAGGTACTAATATCAACTGGCGATTGATTAAAATAAAAAAGGCTGGAATCCAGCAAATTCTGGTACCAGCCTTTTTATTATTTTTCTTAAACTATTTTAAAAATTTAAATTCTTTTCCAAGATATTTTGCCGATGCTCCAAGAGCTTCTTCAATCCTTAATAGTTGATTGTATTTGGCAACTCTGTCGGAACGCGATGCTGATCCGGTTTTAATTAAACCGGTATTTAAAGCAACAGCCAAATCCGCTATTGTGGTATCTTCAGTTTCTCCGGAACGATGGCTAATAATTGATGTGTAAGCACTTTCAGTTGCTAACTTCACCGCATTAATAGTTTCAGTTAATGTGCCAATTTGATTAACTTTTATTAAGATTGAGTTACCAACATCTTCCTTAATTCCACGATCTAAACGAGTTACATTGGTTACAAATAAGTCATCACCAACTAATTGTACTTTATCTCCAATTGCTTTTGTTAATTCGCTCCATCCTGACCAATCATCTTCATCTAGGCCATCTTCAATCGATAAAATAGGATATTTTTCAACCCAGGCCTTCCAATAATTCACCATATCCGAAGATGTTAAATCCTGGTTGGTTGATTCGAAGTGATAAATTTTCTTTTCTTTATTATAAAATTCGGAAGCAGCAGCATCCAAAGCGATGAAGATATCTTTTCCAGGCTCATATCCGGCTTTTTCGATAGCTTCTAATACTACTTCGATGGCTTCTTCATTTGATTCTAAATTTGGTGCAAAACCACCTTCGTCACCAACGTTGGTAGAATGCCCTTTCGACTTTAGTACTGCTTTTAAATGATGAAACACTTCAACACCCATTCTTAGCGCATCGCGAAATGTTTCCGCTCCTACAGGCATAATCATAAATTCCTGAATGTCGATTTTATTATCAGCATGTTGTCCACCATTTAAGATATTCATCATTGGAATTGGAAGTGTACATGCATTTACTCCACCAATATATCTGTATAAAGGCATTCCGGCTTCTGTCGAAGCAGCTCTTGCTACAGCAAGTGAAACTCCTAACATAGCATTAGCACCTAAATTAGATTTATTATCAGTTCCATCAAGCTGAATTAAAGCATTATCAATACCAATCTGATCATCGATAAAATAACCTTTTAACTCATCGTTAATAATGGTATTCACATTTTCAACAGCTTTTGTAACCCCTTTTCCTAAAAACATTGCTTTGTCGCCATCGCGTAATTCCACAGCTTCATGCACACCCGTAGAAGCTCCAGAAGGCACTGCGGCACGTCCTATGTATCCGTCTGTTGTAACTACTTCAACTTCTACTGTTGGATTGCCTCTTGAATCCAATATTTGTCTTGCGTGTATTCCTGCAATCTGTCCCATAATTGTATCGTTTTAATTAATATGATTCGTCGATTTGAATTACCAAATTTAGTGATTTTTACCATTAATTTCAGTATTATTCAATTTGAAAGCATGAAAAAGGGCGGAAATTCCGCCCTTTTCAATATTCTTATGCAAGAAAATTTTATTCTTCTTTCTTTTCTTCTTCTGATTCTTCTTTCGCTTCTTCTTTTTTCTCTTCCTTTACAGGCTCTTCTTTCTTCTCTTCAACTACTTCTTCAGCCTTTGCTTCAACAACTTCTTCCTTTGTTTCTTCAGCAACAACTTCAGGAGCTTCATCTTTAACGATTTCTTCAGCCTTTACTTCTTCAGTTTTTTCAACTGCTTTTTCTGCTGTCTCTGGTACTTCTGTAGTAGTTTTTTTACCGCCTCTTCTACTTCTACGAGTTGTTGATTTAGCTTTAGCTGATTTTGAAGCTAACAGATTTTCGTTATAATCAACCAGTTCGATAATACACATATCTGCATTATCACCTAATCTGGTTCCTGTTTTTAGTATTCTTGTGTAACCACCTGGTCTTTCAGCTATTTTACCACTTACTTCTCTGAATAACTCAGAAACAGCTTCTTTGTTTTGCAAATAACTAAAAACAATTCTTCTTGAATGTGTTGAGTCATCTTTTGCTTTAGTAATTAATGGCTCTACGTACATTCTCAAAGCTTTTGCTTTTGCTGTAGTTGTAGTAATTCGTTTATGTAAGATTAACGATGCAGCCATATTCGACAACATTGCTTTTCTGTGTGCACTCTTTCTTCCTAAGTGGTTAAATGATTTTCTATGTCTCATCCTTATTACTCCTTGTCTAATTTATACTTAGTAATATCCATTCCAAATGTTAAATTCATCTGGCTAAGTAAATCTTCTAATTCCGTCAATGATTTTTTACCGAAGTTTCTGAACTTTAATAAATCGTTCTTATTATACTTCACAAGATCGCCCAATGTATCTACTTCAGCAGCTTTTAAACAATTAAGAGCTCTAACTGAAAGATCCATATCAACTAATCTTGTTTTAAGAAGTTGACGCATATGCAATACTTCCTCGTCAAATTCTTCGTTTGCATATTTTTCATCAGAATCGAGTGTAATCTTTTCGTCAGAAAATAGCATAAAGTGATAAATAAGAATTTTTGCAGCCTCTTTTAAAGCTTCTTTTGGATGTATAGAACCATCAGATTCAATTTCGAAAATTAGCTTTTCGTAGTCAGTTTTTTGCTCAACACGATAATTTTCGATAGAATATTTTACGTTTCTAATAGGAGTAAAAATTGAATCTATAGCGATCACACCAAATTCCCCATCCACAGGTTTGTTCTCATCAGAAGGAACATAACCTCTACCTTTATTAACTGTGAACTCGATCTGGAGTTTCACATCCTGTTCCATTTCGCAGATCACATGGTCTGGATTAAGAACCTTAAAGTTGGTTGAAAAATTATTAATATCTCCGGCTTTAAACTCTTTTTGTCCTGTAATAGTTACAGTAAATTTCTCATCTTCTGCTTCTTCTACATTGCATTTAAAGCGAACTTGCTTTAAGTTCAGAATAATTTCACTTACGTCCTGAACAACGCCAGTAAGAGTTGAAAATTCGTGCTCTACTCCTTCAATTTTAATTGAAGTAATGGCGTATCCTTCTAACGAAGATAAAAGTATTCTTCTTAAAGAATTGCCGACAGTAATTCCATATCCTGGTTCTAAAGGACGAAACTCAAACTTACCGTAAGTTTCGTTTGCTTCAACCATAATGACCTTATCGGGCTTTTGAAATGCTAAAATTGCCATAAATAATGAGTAATTATTTTTATTTAGAATATAATTCTACGATTAATTGTTCTTTGATATTTTCTGGTATATCAGCTCTTTCAGGAACATTTAAGAATTTACCTGCCATTTGATCTGAATCCCATTCTAACCAAGAATACTTATTATAACGGGCGCCAGCTAAACTATTCGTAATAGCTTCAAGAGATTTAGATTTTTCTCTTACACCAATTATATCATTTGCTTTAACAGTATACGAAGGCACGTTAACTACCTGTCCGTTTACCGTAATGTGTTTATGTCCAACAAACTGTCTGGCAGCTGCTCTTGTAGGAGCTATACCTAAACGGTATACTACGTTGTCTAAACGCGATTCTAAAAGCTGTAGTAAGTTTTCACCAGTAATACCTTTACTTCTTGATGCTTCTTTAAAAGCGTTAAAGAATTGCTTTTCAACAACACCGTAGGTATACTTTGCTTTTTGCTTTTCCATTAACTGAACACCATATTCAGAAACTTTTTTTCTACGTTTATTTACACCATGTTGTCCAGGAGGATAATTTTTCTTTTCGAAATGTTTATCAGGTCCATAAATAGGTTCACCTAATTTCCTCGCTATTTTTGATTTTGGTCCAATATATCTAGCCATGAATCTTAATATTAATACTTTTGTTCTAACTCTATAATCTTAATTACACCCTTCTACGTGCAGCAGGACGACATCCATTATGTGGTAATGGAGTTACATCTGTAATTTCAGTAACTTCTATTCCTGCATTATGAATGGTACGAATTGCTGATTCTCTTCCAGATCCAGGTCCTTTTACAAATGCTTTTACTTTTCTTAAACCAAGATCGTAAGCTACTTTTGCACAATCTTCAGCTGCCATTTGAGCAGCATAAGGAGTATTTTTCTTTGATCCTCTAAAACCCATTTTACCTGATGATGACCAAGAAATTACCTGTCCACTATTATTTGTTAAAGAAATAATAATGTTATTAAAAGAAGCATGAATGTGCACTTGACCTGCAGCTTCAACCTTTACAACTCTTTTTCTAGATGATCCAGTCTTTTTTGCCATTTCTTTAACTCTTATTTAGTTGCTTTCTTTTTGTTAGCAATCGTTTTCTTTTTACCTTTTCTTGTTCTAGCATTATTCTTTGTACTTTGTCCTCTAACAGGAAGACCAATACGATGTCTAATACCTCTATAACAACCAATGTCCATTAATCGCTTAATGTTCATTTGAGTTTCAGAACGCAATGCGCCCTCTACTTTGTGTTTTTCGTTTACTATAGCTCTTACTTTAGCTATCTGATCGTCATTCCAATCTTTTACTTTAATGTCTTGATCAATTCCCGCTTCGTTTAAAATACTTTCTGCAGTACTACGACCAATTCCGTAGATATAGGTTAAACCTATTACACCTCTTTTATTTTTTGGTAAATCTACTCCAACAATTCTTGCCATAAATCTTTTTTAATTAAAGTACAAAAATAATAATTTATCCCTGACGCTGTTTAAACTTGGGATTTTTTTTGTTAATAACGTATAGTCTACCTTTTCGTCTAACAATTTTGCATTCGCTACTGCGCTTTTTAACAGATGCTCTGACTTTCATTTCTTTAATATTTTATTTATATCTATAAGTTATTCTACCTTTTGTAAGATCATAAGGAGACATTTCAACCTTAACTTTATCTCCAGGTAAAATTTTAATGTAATGCATTCGCATTTTACCCGATATATGAGCTGTTATAACGTGACCATTTTCTAGTTCAACTCTAAACATTGCGTTCGATAATGCTTCGATAATGGTTCCGTCTTGTTCTATTGAAGGTTGTTTTGCCATAAATTAAATCTTATTTTTAGTAATTTCTTCAATATATTCAAATGTTGATAATATATCAGCTTTTCCTTTGTTAACAACAACTGCTAGTTCATAATGTGCCGATGGTTTCCCGTCAATTGTTCGAATGGTCCAACCATCGTTGTCTTGTTTTATGTATTTGCTTCCTAAATTGATCATTGGTTCAATGCACAAAACTAAGCCTTTTTTTATTAAAACACCACGACCTTTGCGTCCATAATTTGGAACTTCAGGAGCTTCATGCATATTTTTGCCTAATCCGTGTCCGACCATTTCACGAACTACTGAATATCCGGCTTTTTCTGCATGCACTTGAACTGCGTTACCTATATCACCTATCCGACTCCCTTCAACTGCTTTTTCAATTCCCTTAAAAAGAGATTCCTTTGTTGTTCGAAGTAATTTCATTACTTCTTCATTAACCTCTCCAACCGGAAATGTATAAGCAGTATCACCGTAATAACCTTCCATATAAGTACCACAATCAACCGAAACTATATCACCATCTTTTAGAACATAATCGGATGGTATTCCGTGTACCACTTCATCATTTACCGATGTACACAAAGTATTAGGATATCCTCCGTAACCCAGAAATCCTGGAACTGCTCCATTATCTCTAATGAATTCCTCAGCTCTTTTATCCAACTCAAGAGTTGTAACTCCGGGTTTTATTAACTTTGCGACCTCAGCAAGAGTTCTCGATACAAGCAAGTTGTTTCGTCTGATAATTTCTATCTCCTCTTCGGTCTTATAAACTAACATCAAAGAACGCTCATTATACTAATTAAATAGCAGAAGCTCCTCCAGCTCTACCTTTAATTCTTCCAGACTTCATTAAACCATCGTAGTGGCGCATTAACAGGTGACTTTCAATTTGTTGTAAAGTATCCAAAACAACACCAACTAAAATTAATAATGAAGTTCCTCCAAAAAACTGTGCAAATTGACTATCTACACCACCTATTTGTGCAAAGGCCGGTAAGATTGCAATAATTGCTAAAAAGATTGATCCAGGCAGTGTTATTCTAGACATAATTGTGTCTAAGAACTCTACTGTTTTTCGACCTGGTTTTACTCCGGGTATAAATCCACCGTTCTTTTTCATATCCTCTGCCATTTGAGAAGGATTTATTGTAATGGCAGTGTAGAAGTATGTAAAAAGAATAATCATTAATGCAAATGTAAAGTTGTACCAAAAACCGGTAATATTTGCAAAAGCAGCCGCAAAACCTGTTAAGGTTTCTGAATTTGCAAAACCTGCTATGGTTAATGGTATAAACATTAAAGCCTGAGCAAAAATGATGGGCATTACACCTGCTGAGTTTACTTTTAATGGAATATACTGTCGAACACCTCCGTATTGTTTATTACCTACAATTCTTTTTGCATACTGTACAGGTATCTTTCGAGTACCTTGCACAAGTAGAATTGTTGCAATAAATACAAAGAACAATATGACCATTTCAAGAAGGAAAGCAACTAATCCGCCTCCCATTGATTCTAATCTATTTATAAATTCCTGTAATAAAGATTGAGGTAATCGGGCAATAATACCAATCATAATGATCAGTGAGATACCGTTTCCAATACCCTTATCTGTAATTCGTTCACCTAACCACATAACAAACATGGTTCCGGATGTAAGAATAACTACTGATGAAATCCAGAAAAATGATCCTCCTAATACAAACGCTGTATCTGGCAACTGTACTTGTAAATTTTTCAAGTAAGCTGGTGCCTGCATAATTAAAATAGCTACAGTCAAATATCTGGTAATCTGATTTATTTTTCTTCTTCCGCTTTCGCCTTCGCGCTGTAATCTTTGGAAATAAGGAATTGCTATTCCTAATAATTGAATTACAATGGATGCAGAAATGTAAGGCATAATACCTAATGCGAAAATGGATGCATTTGCAAATGCTCCACCCGAAAACATATTTAAAAGACCTAAAACACCATCGGAAGTTTGGTTTTTTAATGCAGTTAACTGACTTGGGTCAATTCCTGGTAAAACAATAAAACTACCCAAACGGTATATCAATAATATAAGTAATGTATATCCGATACGATATCTAAGATCTTCAATTTTAGCTATATTCTTTATTGTTTGTATTAAAGCTCTCATTAAATTATAGTTTTACAGCGGTTCCTTCAAGTGATTCAATTGCTTCTTTAGCCGATTTAGAAAAAGCATGTGCTTTAACTTCAAGTTTTTTAGTTAAAGTTCCATTACCCAGAATTTTTACTAAGCTGTTCTTTTTTACTAAACCTGCATTAATTAAAGTTTCAACATCAATTGTAGTTAAACCTTTCTTTTCAGCTAATTTTTCTAAAGTCTCTAAATTGATTCCTTTATATTCTTTACGTGAAATATTTGTGAAACCAAATTTTGGTACTCGACGTTGTAAAGGCATTTGTCCACCTTCAAAACCAACCTTTTTAGAGTATCCGGATCTTGATTTAGCACCCTTATGCCCTCTTGTTGCGGTACCGCCTTTTCCAGATCCTTGTCCTCTACCGATTCTTTTTGAACTCTTAGTCGAGTTTTTAGCTGGTTTTAAGTTACTTAAATCCATATCAATTTTAATTCAGTTAATCGTTATTACTTTTCTTCAACCTTAAGCAAATGTTTTACTTTTGCAATCATACCTAATACCTGAGGGCTTGTTTCTACCTCAATGGTATTATTCATTTTACGAATACCCAATGCTTCTAAGGTTCTTTTTTGGCGTTTGGTACTTCCAATCCCGCTCTTTATTTGTGTAACTTTTATCTTCGCCATGAGATTTATATTAAAGGTCCTTATCCATTAAATACTTTATCCAGAGTAACACCTCGCTGATCGGCAACTGCTCTTGCATCACGTAATTGTAATAATGCATTTACTGTTGCCTTCACTAAGTTGTGAGGGTTACTTGATCCTTTTGATTTTGCAAGCACGTCAGTAACACCAACACTTTCCAGAACAGCACGCATCGCACCACCGGCTTTTACTCCTGTACCATGAGATGCTGGTTTTAGGAATACCTGTGCTCCACCAAATCGGCTGATTTGCTCGTGTGGAATGGTTCCTTTATATATAGGCACTTTAACCAGGTTTTTCTTAGCAGCTTCAACACCTTTTGCAATGGCAGTTGTTACTTCTTTTGCTTTTCCAAGTCCGTATCCTACAATTCCATCTTCGTTACCAACAACAACTATTGCTGTAAAACCAAAATTACGACCCCCTTTGGTAACTTTCGTTACTCTTTGAATACTAACGAGTCTGTCCTTTAATTCTAAATCGCTGGTTTTTACTTTTCTTATATTTGTTGACATAATATCTTAATCTTAAATTTTAAGTCCACCCTCTCTGGCAGCCTCTGCTAATGATTTAACTCTACCATGATATAAATAGCCGTTTCGATCGAAAACAACATCTGTGATGCCTTGCTCCAATGCTTTTTTTGCGGCTAAATTACCAACTAATTTAGCTTGTTCTATTTTAGCCACATTACCTTTTTCAGCTATTTCTTTGTTTTTAGAACAAACTGAAAGTAATGTTTTTCCTTCAAGATCGTCAATAAATTGAACGTATATCTGTTTATTGCTTCTAAAAACAGACATTCTTGGCTTTGAGGCAGAACCGCTAATTTTTTTGCGGATTCTCCTTCTAATTCTTGTTCTTCTATCTTGCTTTGTTAAAGCCATGACTCTATCTTATTTAATACGTTATACTTTAGCAGCTTTACCAGCTTTTCTACGCAATTGCTCACCAACAAATTTAATCCCTTTACCTTTGTAAGGTTCTGGTGGGCGAAGTGAACGTATTTTAGCAGCAACCTGTCCTATTAGTTGTTTATCAACACTATTTAAAGTAACAATTGGATTACTACGTTTTTCCTGCTTTACCTCCACTTTCACTTCATCAGGAATTAAGAAATGAATGTCGTGAGACATACCTAAGCTCATTTCCAAAACTTGTCCTTTTGCTTCTGCTCTGTAACCAACACCAACAAATTCTTGTTGTATAGTATATCCTTGAGAAACGCCAATAACCATATTGTTAATTAATGATCTGTACAAGCCATGCAACGCTTTATGTTGCTTCTCTTCAGATGGCCTTGTTAAAATAACTTGGTTATCAACCAGCTCAACTTTAATGTCTGGGTTTACCTTCTGTGTCATTTCTCCTTTCGGCCCTTTTACCTTTACTTCATTTGTATCGGTAATTGTGATTGTAACACCACTTGGTAAATCTATCGGTAACTTTCCTATTCTTGACATTTAAAATTCCTCCTTATTAATGTACGTAACATAGTACCTCACCACCAACGTTTAAAGTACGAGCTTCTTTATCAGAAATTACACCTTTCGATGTTGATAAAATAGCTATACCCAATCCGTTAAGTACTCTAGGTATTTCGTTAGTATCTACATATTTTCTTAAACCAGGCGTACTCACGCGTTTTATTGAGCGAATTGCTGGCGCTTTAGTCTCAGGGTGATATTTTAATGCAATTTTAATAATTCCTTGCTTGTTATCATCTTCGAATTTATATGATAAAATATATCCTTTATCAAATAAAATCTTAGTAATATCCTTCTTTAAGTTAGAAGCAGGAATTTCAACTACTCTGTGTTTTGCCATCACGGCATTTCTTAAACGAGTAAGATAATCTGCTATCGGATCTGTGATCATATCTCTTCTTAATTTTAATTACAATCTACCAACTTGCCTTCTTTACACCAGGTATTAAACCTTTTGATGCCATTTCTCTGAAGGTTATTCTACTTATACCAAATTGTCTCATATAACCTTTTGGTCGGCCTGTTAGAGAACATCTGTTATGTAATCTAATTGGATTTGAGTTTTTTGGTAATCTGCTTAATCCAATGTAATCACCTTCTGCTTTTAGTTTAGCTCTCTTTTCCGCATATTTATCAACCAGTTTCTGGCGTCTAACTTCACGGGCTTTCATTGATTCTTTAGCCATACTATCTATTTCTTTTTAATATTTTTAAAAGGAATCCCGAATTCGCGTAATAATGCGAATCCTTCTTCATCGGTTTGTGCCGTTGTAACAAAGGTCATTTCTAAACCTAAGATCTTGCTGATTTTATCAAGATCGATTTCAGGGAAAATAATTTGCTCCTGGATACCTAATGAATAGTTACCACGTCCGTCGAATTTAGAACTAACACCGTTGAAATCGCGGATTCGAGGTAATGATATACAAATTAATCTTTCTAAAAATTCGTACATTTTATCTCTACGCAATGTAACTTTAACTCCAATTGGCATTCCTTTTCGTAATTTGAAGTTAGAGATATCTTTCTTTGAATAAGTTTTAACAGCTTTTTGTCCGGCTATTAAAGTTAATTCTTCCTGCGCAGTTTCAATAAGCTTCTTATCAGCAACTGCCTGACCAACACCTTGATTAATAACTATTTTCTCAAGTTTAGGAACTTGCATTACGGAATCGTAATTAAATTCCTTCATTAAGGCAGGAATTATTTCTTCTTTGTACTTGGTCTGTAAAACAGGCGTAAATTCCATTACTTAATCTCCTCTCCTGATTTTTTTGAATATCGTACTAACTTATCTTTATCATTTAGTTTTCTACCGATCCTTGTTGGTTTTCCAGTAGAAGGATCAACCACCATCAAATTTGAAATATGAATAGGGGCTTCCTTTTTTACGATACCACCTTGTGGATTATTTGCGTTTGGTTTCGTGTGTTTAGACACCATGTTAACGCTCTCTACAATGGCTTTTTCCTTGTCGTAAATTACTTCAAGGACTTTTCCTTGCTGTCCTTTATATTCTCCTGCATTTACGTAAACAGTATCGCCTTTTTTTATGTGTAATTTCCTTCGCATGCAGCAATATTTTTTAATTATAATACTTCTGGAGCTAATGAGATGATTTTCATGTAATTTTCACGTAATTCTCTTGGTATTGGACCAAAGATACGTGTACCACGAATTTCACCCGCCTGGTTTAACAATACAACTGCATTGTTATCGAAACGAATATAAGATCCATCGGGACGACGAATTTCTTTTCTCGTTCTAACCACAACAGCTCGACTTACTGTTCCTTTTTTTACTTCGCCAGATGGTAAAGCACTTTTAACAGTAACAACTATTTGATCACCAATTGAAGCATATCTTCTACCAGTTCCTCCAAGTACTCTGATACAAAGTACTTCTTTGGCTCCGCTATTATCTGCTACTGACAATCTACTTTCTTGTTGTATCATGACTATTTAACTCTTTCAATAATTTCTACTAATCTCCAACATTTGTTCTTGCTCAAAGGTCTTGTTTCCATAATCCTAACAGTATCTCCTATATTGCAAGTGTTTGTATCGTCGTGTGCAGTAAATTTACTTCTGCGTTTAACGAATTTCCCGTATTTTGGGTGTTTTACTTTGCGTTCAACAGCAATTACAATAGTTTTATCCATTTTATTGCTAACAACAACACCAATACGTTCTTTCCTCAGTTTTCTTGTTGTTTCCATCATAAATAATTAACTGTTCGAATTTTCGTTTAATTCTCGTTTACGCAACTCTGTTCTCATTCTTGCAATATTCCTGCGTGCTTCTTTAATCTTTAGCGGATTATCTAAAGGAGACACAGCATGATTAAGCTTTAAGCGAGTTAGATGTGTACTTTCAGTATCTATTCTTTCTTCTAACTCTTTTGTTGTCATCTCTCTTATCTCAGAACTTTTCATTTTTTCTAATTTGTTTTTTCAAAATAATCACGTCTAACAACGAATTTCGTAGGGATCGGTAATTTTTGAGCCGCTAATCGTAATGCTTCCTGAGCAATTTTTAAAGGTACTCCTTCTGCCTCGATGATAATTCTTCCAGGCTTAACAGGTGCCACAAAACCTTCAGGTGCTCCACGACCTTTACCCATACGTACTTCAGCTGGCTTTTTTGTGATTGGTTTATCAGGAAAAACTCTGATCCAAATCTGACCTTCACGCTTCATGTATCTTGTCACAGCTTGACGTGCTGCTTCAATTTGGCGCCCAGTCATCCAACACTCATCTAGTGCTTTGATTCCAAAAGAACCAAAAGCAAGTTGATTTCCTCTTTGGGCATTTCCTTTCATCTTGCCCTTTTGGACTCTTCTGTATTTAGTTTTCTTTGGCTGTAACATTCCTAATAATTAATTTAAATTATTTTCTTTTTTTCTTATTGAAGCCACCTTTTCCTGGTTTTGGTCCTTTATTATCGACACCAATGTTTGGGGATAAATCTCTTTTTCCAAAGATTTCACCTCTACAAATCCAAACTTTGATTCCAATTAAACCAACTTTAGTTAAAGCTTCGCTTAATGTATAATCGATATCAGCTCTGAACGTATGTAACGGAGTACGTCCTTCTTTATACGCTTCGGTACGAGCCATTTCAGCTCCACCTAAACGTCCTGATATCTGAACTTTAATTCCTTCTGCACCCATTCTCATAGTGGAAGCAATCGCCATTTTTATCGCACGACGGTATGACACTTTACCTTCGATTTGACGAGCAATTGCATTACCAACGATAGTAGCATCTAATTCTGGTCTTTTTACCTCGAAAATGTTAATCTGAACCTCTTTACGAGTAATCTTTTTTAACTCTTCCTTTAATTTATCTACTTCCTGGCCACCTTTACCTATGATAATTCCTGGACGTGCAGTATTAACAGTAACGGTGATAAGTTTTAAAGTTCTTTCAATAACAATCTTTGATATACTAGCTTTAGCGAGTCGGGCTTCAAGATATTTTCTTATCTTATTATCCTCGACAATCTTATCAGCGTAGTTTCTTCCTCCGTACCAATTAGAATCCCAACCTTTAATGATACCTAATCGATTTCCTATCGGATTTACTTTTTGTCCCATCTATTGTTCAGTTTGAGTATCGTTGTTATTTAAATTATCTAGCACTAACGTAACATGATTTGAACGTTTTCTAATTCGATGTGCTCTTCCTTGTGGTGCTGGTTGAACTCTTTTTAACATTCGTCCGCTGTCCACAAATACTTCTTTCACGATTAATTTGCTATCTTCAATTCGAACACCTTCGTTTTTTACTTGCCAGTTTGCAATTGCAGACAATAACAATTTCTCTAAACGGTTTGAGGCTTCTTTCGAACTATATTTTAACATATCAAGAGCGCGGTTTATTTCCATACCTCTTACCATATCAGCAACTAATCTCATTTTTCTTGGAGAAGTAGGGCAGTTTCGCAACATTGCAAAATACTGACTCTTTTTGCTTTCCTTTAACTGGTTCGCTCTTATTCTTTTTCTTGCACCCATTATAGTCTAATGTTTATTTTTAATTATACTATGTCGGTTTTTAACCTTTTCTATTACCGGAATGGCCTCTATATGTTCTGGTTGGGGCAAACTCGCCGAGTTTGTGTCCTACCATATTTTCGGTAACATATACAGGGATAAATTTATTTCCGTTGTGAACTGCAATAGTATGCCCAACAAAATCTGGTGATATCATTGATCTTCTCGACCAGGTTTTAATCACAGATTTTTTTCCTGATTCGTTCATGTCTAGAACTCTCTTCTCTACTTTAAAATCAATAAATGGGCCTTTTTTCAATGATCGACTCATAGCAATCTATTTTATTTCTTACGTTTTTCTACTATATACTTATTAGAAGCTTTTTTCTTAGCTCGTGTTTTATATCCTTTGGCAGGCATTCCATTCCTTGATCTTGGATGACCTCCTGATGATCTTCCTTCACCACCACCCATTGGGTGATCCACTGGATTCATTACTACACCACGAACTCTTGGTCTTCTTCCTAACCATCTTTTTCTACCAGCTTTACCTGATACTTCTAAAATATGATCAGAGTTTGAAACAGTACCAATTGTAGCACGACAGCTAGTTAATACCATTCGTGATTCACCTGATGGTAATTTTATAATAGCATATTTTCCATCACGTGAAGTAAGTTGAGCATAAGATCCGGCACTTCTAACCATTGCCGCACCTTTACCTGGTTGTAATTCGATATTGTGAATGATTGTTCCTAATGGAATATCAGATAAAAATAATGTGTTTCCTATTTCAGGAGCTACATTTTTACCTGAGATGATTGTTTGATCAACTTTTAATCCATTTGGAGCAATGATATATTTCTTTTCACCATCTTTATATACAACTAATGCAATACGAGCAGTTCTATTTGGATCATACTCTATGCTCTTCACAGTTGCTTCCATTCCATCTTTGTTGCGCATGAAATCGATGATTCTATATCTTTTTTTATGACCACCTCCCATATATCTCATGGTCATTCTACCATCGTTATTTCTTCCGCCTGATCTTTTCATCGGAGCCAACAAAGATTTTTCCGGTGTACTTTTTGTGATTGTATCAAATGCACCGATAATCTTATGTCTTTGTCCTGGTGTTACAGGTTTTAATTTACGTACTGCCATGTCAATTATATATTGCTATAAAAATCTATTTTTTCACCTTCTGCTAAAGTTACGATCGCTTTCTTATAGGATTTTGATCGTCCTTCTATAATTCCAGATTTTGTATATCGCGATTTTTTCTTGCCTAAATAACGTAATGTATTTACCGCATCAACTGATACACCATACATTTCTTCAACGGCCTTCTTAATCTGAATCTTATTCGCCCTTTTATCTACCACAAAACCGTATCTGTTAAGGTCTTCACCTTGTGCGGTCATTTTCTCGGTAACAATAGGCTTTAATAAAATATCCATAGTATTTTCTTTTACTAAATTCTAAACATTTTATGTAATGGCTCAATTGAGTTCTCTGCAAAGAGTACAACTGACGCGTTCATTATATCGTAAGTAGCTAAATCTGAAACGGTTACTACTTTTACGTCTTGTAAATTTCTGGATGACAAATATATATTTTTATTTTGTTCAGATAAAACTAAAAGCACTTTTTTATCCGCTACATCCAGATTATTTCTTAGGGTTACAATTTCGTTTGTCTTTGGAATTTCGAAATTGAACTCTTCCACTATTTTTATGTTATTTCCAATTGCTTTGTAACTCAATGCAGATTTACGAGCTAATTGTTTAACTTTTTTATTTAGTTTGAAAGAGTAGTCTCTTGGTTGAGGGCCAAAAACTCGACCACCACCTCTAAATACTGGCGATTTAATGCTACCAGCTCTAGCGGTACCGGTTCCTTTTTGTCTCTTTATCTTTTTTGTACTACCGGCAATTTCAGCTCTTTCCTTTGCTTTGTGTGTACCTTGACGTTTGTTAGCTAAATATTGTTTAACGTCTAAATAAATAGCGTGGTCATTTGGCTCAACTTTAAAAATTGAGTCGTTTAAGGTAACTTTTTTACCGGTATCTTCTCCTGCTATGTTAACTATATTTAATTCCATTACTTCTGTATAATTAAATACGATCCGTTTGGTCCAGGTACAGATCCTTTTACCACTAATAAATTATTCTCTTTAATAACCTTCATAACTTTTAAGTTAAGCACCTTAACTTTTTTGTTACCGGTTTGTCCCGCCATTCTCATTCCTTTGAAAACGCGTGAAGGGTAAGATGAAGCTCCTAAAGAACCTGGTGCACGCAATCTGTTGTGCTGACCGTGAGTTTGTCCGCCTACTCCATGGAATCCGTGACGTTTAACTACACCTTGAAATCCTTTACCTTTGGTATAACCAGTAACATCAATCCATGGTACTTCTTCGAAGATATCGATTGTAATATCCTCACCTAGTTGATACTCTTTGGCAAAGTTTTTAAATTCATGTAGAATTCTTTTAGGCTCTACTTTAGCTTTTTTAAAGTGCCCCTTCAAAGGATTTGAAGTGTTTTTTTCCTTTTTTTCATCAAAAGCCAATTGGTATGCATTGTAACCGTCGTTTTCGACAGTTTTAACCTGAGTTACAACGCATGGTCCAGCCTCAATAACAGTGCATGGGATACTTTTCCCCTCGGCACTGAAGATGGAAGTCATTCCAATCTTTTTTCCAATTAATCCTGGCATCGTTTTTCGTTTTAAACTTTAATTACACTTTGATTTCTACTTCTACCCCACTTGGTAGTTCCAATTTCATTAATGCATCAATGGTTTTTGGTGTAGAGCTATAAATATCTAACAACCTTTTGTATGATGACAACTGAAATTGCTCTCTCGATTTTTTATTTACGAACGGAGAACGTAATACTGTAAACACTCTTTTATGAGTTGGTAGCGGAATCGGACCACTAATTACAGCACCAGTGGATTTAACCGTCTTCACAATTTTCTCAGCAGATTTATCTACCAGATTGTGATCGTAAGATTTTAACTTAATTCTAATCTTCTGACTCATTATTATCCAAATTAAACTAATTCGCTTTTACCTTTTGCTTTCTCTACTATTTCTTGTGCTATGCTCGATGGAACTTCTTCGTAATGTGAAAACTCCATGGTTGATGTAGCACGACCTGAACTAATTGTTCTTAATACAGTTACGTATCCGAACTTTTCAGCTAATGGCACTTTTGCTTTAATTACTCGAGCACCACCTTTATTCTCCATTCCTTCTACTTTACCTCTACGTCTGTTAAAGTCGCCAATAATATCTCCCATATATTCTTCAGGGGTTACCACTTCAGCAGCCATAATTGGTTCTAAAAGTTTTGGACTGGCTTTTACACAAGCATGTTTAAATGCCATTTTTGCTGCAATTTCGAAAGATAATGCATCTGAATCCACATCATGGTAGGATCCATCTAACAATGTAACTTTTAAGCTATCTACAGGATATCCTGCTAATACACCATTGTACATTGCTTCTCCAAAACCTTTCTGAATAGCAGGTATATATTCTCTTGGAATATTTCCACCTTTAATTTTATCAACAAACTGTAGTCCCTTTTGTCCTTCATCAACAGGTCCGATTTCAATTTGAATATCGGCGAATTTACCTCTACCACCTGTTTGTTTTTTGAATACTTCTCTGTGTTCAACAGATTTGGTAATGCTTTCTTTATAAGCAACCTGAGGTGCTCCCTGGTTACACTCCACTTTAAATTCTCTAACTAATCTGTCTAAAAGAATTTCTAAGTGTAGTTCTCCCATCCCACTGATAACAGTTTGTCCTGAATCCTGGTCGACTTTTACCGAGAAAGTCGGATCTTCTTCGGCCAGTTTTTGTAATGCAATATTTAACTTATCTAAATCCTTTTGAGTTTTTGGCTCAACAGCGATACCAATTACAGGTTCCGGGAAATCCATAGATTCCAATGTGATTTGTTTCTTTTCATCACATAGGGTATCACCTGTTCTAAGATCTTTAAACCCAACTGCTGCACAAATATCACCTGCTTCAATAAAATCTTTTGGATTTTGTTTATTGGCGTGCATTTGATATAATCGTGATATGCGTTCGCGTTTTCCTGTTCTTACATTCATCACATAAGAACCAGCTTCAATCTTTCCAGAGTAAACTCTTAGAAAAGCTAAACGGCCTACATATGGGTCGGTTGCTATTTTAAATGCTAATGCCGCTAATGGTTCATTAACGTCAGGTTGGCGCTCAATTGTTTCGTCGTTTTTAGGATTGATTCCTTTAATGCTACCAACATCAAGAGGACTTGGTAAAAATGCAATAATTGAATCCAGTAAACGCTGAACGCCTTTATTTTTAAATGCTGATCCACAAAGCACCGGTGTGATTGTCATATCGATTGTTGCTTTGCGAATTACTTCGAGCATTTCTTCTTTTGTAATTGAATTCGGATCTTCAAAAAATCGTTCTAATAGAGCATCATCGTATTCGGCAACTGCTTCGATCAATTTTCCTCTCCATTCTTCGGCTTCAGCTTTTAATTCTTCAGGAATCTCAACTAATTCGTATCGGGTTCCCATTTTTTCATCTTCATGCCAAACAATCGCTTTGTTTTCGATTAAATCGATTACGCCACTAAAATTTTCTTCTGCTCCGATTGGAATTTGAACCGGAACAGGATTTGCTCCAAGTTTTTCTGTAATTTGATTAACTACTGAAAAGAAATCTGCTCCTGAACGGTCCATTTTATTAACAAATGCCATTCTTGGAACATGGTACTTATCTGCCTGACGCCATACGGTTTCAGATTGAGGTTCAACACCTCCTACTGCACAAAAAACTGCGACAGCACCATCTAATACACGTAATGAGCGTTCTACTTCAACAGTAAAATCAACGTGTCCGGGAGTATCGATAATATTAATCTTATAGTCCTGATCGTTGTATTTCCAAAATGTTGTTGTAGCAGCAGATGTAATTGTGATCCCTCTCTCCTGCTCCTGAACCATCCAGTCCATGGTAGCAGCTCCATCGTGAACTTCGCCTATACGATGTGTAATACCAGTATAGAACAGAATTCGTTCTGTTGTAGTAGTTTTACCGGCATCGATGTGCGCCATGATTCCGATATTTCTGGTATTTTGCAAAGTTTTACTCATCTCTGTTTTCTCTAACCCCTTTTAACCCTGATTAAAATCTAAAATGGGCGAATGCTTTATTGGCATCGGCCATTCTATGTGTTTCTTCTTTTCTTTTAAATGCTCCGCCTTCTTCGTTATATGCAGCCATAACTTCCTGAGTTAATTTTTCAGCCATGCTTTTACCGCTTCTTTGACGAGCAAATTTGATCATGTTTCTGATACTGATAGCAGCTTTTCTTTTAGGATTAACTTCCATTGGAACCTGGAATGTAGCACCACCTATTCTTCTACTTTTAACCTCTACCATTGGTGTAACATTCTCTAATGCTTTTTTCCAAATATCAATAGGAGTCTTTTCACTGTCTTTATTCTTCTCAGCTATCATATCCATTGCATCATAAAAAATCTGATATGCAACACTTTTCTTACCATCCACCATTAGGTCGTTTACAAACCTAGTAACCAAAGTATCGTTAAATTTTGGATCTGGCAATAATAGCCTTTGTTTTGGTTTTGACTTTCTCATTTCTTTCTAAACTCTTTGATTTAGTTTATTTTTTTGGTCTTTTAGTTCCGTATTTCGAACGTCTCTGTGTTCTTCCTTCAACACCTGAAGTATCTAAAGCACCGCGAATTAAGTGATATCTAACACCAGGAAGATCTTTTACCCTACCACCTCTAATTAACACTATTGAGTGTTCTTGTAAATTATGACCTTCTCCCGGAATGTATGCATTCACTTCTTTTCCGTTTGTTAATCGAACCCTTGCAACTTTTCTCATTGCAGAATTTGGCTTCTTTGGTGTTGTAGTATATACACGTGTACAAACACCTCTCCTTTGAGGACATGCGTCCAAAGCAGGAGCTTTTTTCTTCTCTACAATTTGGTTTCTTCCTTTTCGTACTAACTGCTGTATTGTAGGCATATAGACAACTATTTAAATTAATTTTTTTATAAAATCGGTTCGCAAAGGTATTCTTTTTTTTTAAAAATCCACAATAAAAAGAAATTTATTTCGTAATTTTTAGATGGCACAGAAGTTTTTATACTTCCGATGAAATACCTAAACGAATCATTTAAAATTATTGATTTATATTTATTTATGTTCCCGAATTTCTATCCGGAAAATGCCGCAAAATTATAATCTTTTTTACAGATTACCAAATGTATTTTCACTTATTTAAGTGGTCGAATAAAATAATGTTATTTTAACAGCACAGATATTATACTATTTTGAAAATCAAAATGGATATATAATAATATTATATCATCACTTGCGTGTTGATAAAATTTTACTATTTTTGATGCCCGTTCATCTATCTTATTATAAATGTGTTGTTTTATAGGAAATTAAAAATAATTACTAATTTAAAATCATTAAATACATATGAAAACTTATCAAACTGATAAAATTAGGAATATCGCTTTGATTGGTAACGCGGGGTCTGGGAAGACCTCACTTGCAGAAGCGATACTTTTTGAAGGTGGTGTTATTGATAGGAAAGGAACTGTTAATGGTAAAAACACAGTATCCGACTACAACGAAATTGAACATGAAAACTTAAACTCGGTTTTCTCAACAGTATTGTATTCAGAATATAATGACCATAAAATAAATATAATTGATACGCCCGGAGCTGATGATTTTAGTGGAAGCGTAATCTCTTCGTTTTATGCTGCCGATCTTGCGGTTATGTTAATAAATGCACAACAAGGTGTTGAAGTTGGAACTGAAATTTTAAACAGACATTGTGATAAGTATAATAAGCCTTTAATGATTGTTTTAAATAAACTGGATCATGAAAATGCAAACTACGAAAAAACAATAGAATCTGTAAAAACATCATTTGGGAACAAAGCTGTAACTGTTCAGTATCCCGTTTCTAGTGGCACTGATTTTAATGCAATTATTGATGTGCTTTTAATGAAGATGTATAAGTTCGACAGCTCTGGCAACAGAGAAGTTCTAGACATCCCAGAAGATCAGATAGATACTGCAACAGAACTACATAATACATTAGTTGAAGCTGCTGCTGAAAATGATGAGACGTTAATGGAGCTTTTCTTTGAAAAAGGTTCGTTAGACGAAAATGAAATGCGCAAAGGTATTACCGTTGGACTAATTAACCGTGGCTTGTTTCCTATTTTCTGTACATCTGCTGAAAAAAGTTATGGCATTAAGCGGATTATGGAGTTTATTGTTAATGTTGCACCTGCACCAAATATGATGCCTGCCAGTGTTACTGCTGATGAAAAAACGATTGAATGTAAAGAAGAAGGGTCTACTAACTTATTTGTATTCAAAACAACAAATGAATCGCATATTGGAGAAATAAATTATTTTAAAGTTATCTCGGGAGCAGTAACTGAAGGAATGGATTTAACGAATAGCAACAACGATTCGAAAGAAAGATTATCCCAATTATATGTAGTTGCTGGTAAAAACAGAAATAAAGTAACAAAATTAGCTGCCGGAGATATTGGCGCAGCAGTGAAATTGAAAAATACCAAAACCAATCATACCTTATCAAATTCGAAAGAAAAAGTTAAGTTCGCTCCTATTACATTCTTAAATTCGAAATTCAGAACTGCTATCAGGCCATTAAATGAATCGGATGATGAGAAATTAGGAGAAGCTCTTAACCGGATTCGTGAGATTGATCCTTCGATCGGAGTTGAATATTCTAAAGAATTAAAGCAGATAATTATCTCTGGACAGGGAGAATATCATTTAAACAATATTGTTAAGTGGCATTTAGATAATATATATAAGATTGAAACTGAATTTTATGCTCCTAAGATACCTTATAGAGAAACCATTACAAAGGTTGCCGGAGCCAGTTATCGCCACAAGAAACAATCAGGTGGCTCGGGTCAGTTTGGCGAAGTGCATATGGTAATTGAACCTTATAAAGAAGGTTTGCCAGATCCTGTTAGTTACAAAATTGATGGTAAGGAAGTAAAAGTTTCTGTTAGAAACAAAGAAGAACATGCGCTTCCATGGGGCGGAAAACTTGTATATTACAACTGTATCGTTGGTGGTGCTATTGATGCCCGTTTCTTACCTGCAATATTAAAAGGTATAATGGAAAAAATGGAAGAAGGCCCACTTACCGGATCGTATGCTCGCGACATTAGAGTAGCTGTTTATGATGGTAAAATGCACCCGGTTGATTCAAATGAGATCTCATTTAAATTGGCAGGGCGTAATGCATTTAGAGCTGCATTTAAAGATGCAGGACCAAAAATTATGGAGCCAATTTATGATGTGGAAGTACTTGTTCCATCAGACAGAATGGGTGATGTAATGAGCGACTTGCAAGGCCGCCGTGCAATGATTGAAGGTATGAGTAGTGATAAAGGTTTTGAAAAACTAAATGCGAAAGTACCGTTGGCAGAAATGAATAAATACTCGACTGCGTTGAGTTCGCTAAGTGGTGGTAGAGCAACTTATACCATGAAATTTGCCAAATATGAACAAGTTCCAATGGATGTTCAGGAGAAATTAATTAAAACATTCGAAGAACAAGAAGAAGAAGATTAGATATAGAATGATCTCAGATAGAAAAAGCCTGGTTTTAAAACCGGGCTTTTTTGTTCTATATAATGCAAATGCAATCTAATAAACCCGAATATATCCAAACATACTACTTGAATTATCTCCGGAATTCTCTGAACTTGATTTGGAATAATCTGAATTATCGTAGTTCTTTTTATCCCAACCTAAAATATCTACAACATAGTAGTAGCTTCCGGGAACTACCATTAAGCCATTACTTTTTGCTTTACCGTCCCATCCTTCCCAGTCTCTTATATCGCCTTCGAATTCGTGCACTACCTGACCCGCTTTGCTAAAAATAGTTATTCTGAAATATCTGATAGAAACCGGCCCTTCGCCTATTGAATCACAATAGAATAAATCATTTACACCATCTTTGTTGGTTGGAGAAAATACGTTTGGAAACTCAATGGAAACCGGCTTTAACGTAATATCAAATGCAACAGAATTGATGCATCCGGCATCACTTTCGCTGGTTAACTCCATGGTGTAAGTTTTTCCTGACTCAGTTCTGTCTGTATAATAATATATATGTTCAGGTTCTAAATAAAAATCATTGGTAAAAAGAGTATCCACGTCATCATTGCGTGTTGTATCACCAAACCACCAGGTAAAATTACTTCCGTTTTTCGATTCGTTCAAAAAACGCACAGTTATCGGGGCTTGCTCTGTTATACTACCCGTATGATTTCCACTTGCCAACTCCTGTAAGGTTCTATCGTCGAATGCCGACCACGAAAACAAGGCTTTGGTCGCAATGGCAGTATAATCAAGTTCATCATCTACAGTGCAACCAAAACGATCGGTTACAGTTAATGTAAACTTCGTATCTTCGGTTGGCAACTCGTTGTTCATTACGTTGTAAGGCCGGTTCGAATATCGAATAGCAGGTTCAGTGTCTGAACTCCAGGTGTATTGCACAATCCTGTTCTGCAAGGTATAATCGGTACTCGAAGTAGTATCGGTATATACCAGTGCAGTGTTAAAGCCTTGCACTGCATCGGGTTCCAGATACGGATCGGCTGTTAATGTTAAACCATCGCATGTATTCCTTGTAAGATTCAATATAACTGATCTGTCGGTTGTATTATACACCCATGCCATATACTGTTGATTTTCCGATCCGTTTTTTATGATCACTTTATATCCTCCGGTTGATAAACCCACAATTGTGTTGGCGCTTGAGTCGGCGTTGTATGAAATGCCAGTTAAAAGTTCCGAGAATATTCCCGATGAATGATCATACTTATACCACTTGTATGTTTTACCCCCAACTCCGGTAGAATCTGTAGCAATAAGACTTGCCCCATTTTCGTCATTGGTACAAAAAACAAATATCTTATCTGATTCGGAATATTCTGTACTCTCAGAAAAATCGGCATAAGCAGTTATCTGAGTGTTACCCTTCAACACAACAAATACGAAAAATACAATTAAAATATACCTTAATCTCATTATATATTAAAATTATCAAGCAGCATAAATGCAGGGTACAATAATAACAATTATCATTTAATTAAATTGTATGGGCTGGTATGTTTTTTTTATTTCAAATGTCGAAATAACAATACAATTGAGATTCTCGTCGGGTATTTATTTTTTGTGTATAAATACTTATAGTCAATTTTGGATAGGATGTTTTTAGAGTATATTTTTACGTCCTGTTTTTATTAAAATATTGAAAAGGAGTTGATGTGCATAATTATTTAGATGAACTAAACGGTGCCCAAAAAGAAGCTGTTATAAATTATAAGGGTGCATCGTTGGTAATAGCCGGAGCAGGATCAGGAAAAACAAGAGTATTAACCTACAGGATTACTCACTTGTTAGCGCAAGGAATTCCGGCTTATAAAATTCTTGCCCTAACATTTACGAATAAAGCAGCGGCAGAAATGAAATCGCGAATTGCCAAAATGGTTGGTAACGAAACTGCCCGTTTTCTGTGGATGGGTACTTTTCACTCCATTTTTGCACGAATACTCCGATCGGAAGCAGAACACCTTGGATATTCTTCCAATTTTACAATTTACGATACTATTGACTCTAAAAATCTTATAAAAAAAATTATTAAAGAATTAGGTTTAGATGATAAAACCTATAAACCGAACGAAATTTATGGCCGCATTTCAAGCGCAAAAAATAATCTAATAACTGCTAAAGCATATAGTAGTAATCAACAAATTATTATTCAGGATCAGAAAAGTAAACGTTCGAGAGTAACTGATATATATACTATTTATGCTAATCGCTGTAAAAAAGCGGATGCCATGGATTTTGATGATTTATTGCTGAATACCAATATCTTATTCAGAGATTTTCCCAACGTGCTGGAAAAATATCAGGATAAATTTCAATATATTTTAGTTGATGAGTATCAGGATACAAATTTTTCTCAGTATTTAATCATCAATAAGTTAAGTGCCAAAAATAAAAATATTTGTGTGGTTGGTGATGATGCCCAAAGTATTTATGCATTTCGAGGGGCAAAAATTGAGAATATCCTAAACTTCAGGAACGACTTTCCCGGTTACAACTTATATAAACTTGAACAGAACTATCGCTCCACTCAAACCATTGTTGATGCTGCCAACAGTTTAATCAAAAAAAATTCGGAGCAAATACCTAAGAAAATCTTTTCGGATAATGCTGTTGGGGATAAAATACAGGTAATAGAAGCAGAAACGGATAAAGATGAAGCGTACAGAGTTGCACGTGTTATTCAGGATACCACGATTGAACGCGGATACGACTACAAAGATTTTGCAATACTTTACCGGACCAATGCACAATCGCGTAGTTTTGAAGAAGCACTCCGAAAATTAAGCATTCCCTATAAAGTTTATGGAAGTATATCGTTTTACCAACGAAAGGAAATTAAGGATTTACTGGCCTATTTCCGAATTGCCATAAACCATAAAGATGATGAAGCACTGCTTCGGATTATTAATTATCCGACACGAGGAATAGGAAACACTACGGTTACCAAACTCGAAACATTCGCCAATAACCAAAATATCAACATTTGGGATGTACTTTTAAAAATTGAAAATGTGCAGTCGGGTTTAAATGCGGGAACCGTAAATAAACTAATAAAGTTCAGAGAAATGATTGTTAAATTCTCTGATGATATTCAAAGTTTGGATGCCTTTGATTCTGCCACAGAAATTGCAAGAGAATCAGGAGTCTTAGCTGAGTTGAATAAGCCTGAATCGCACGAAGAGATTACCAAATTCGAAAACATTGAAGAACTTTTAAACGGGATTAAAGAATTTGTTGATGAGCACGATGATCCGGAAAATTTTCCTACACTGGAGCGCTTTATGGAAAATGTGGCCTTATTAACCAATCAGGATAACGAAAAAGAAGACGATTTTAATAAAGTAACCATTATGACAATACACTCGGCCAAAGGGCTCGAGTTTAAATTTGTTTTTCTGGCCGGATTGGAAGAAGATTTATTTCCTTCGGCTATGTCGTCGGGAACACAGAAAGAACTGGAAGAAGAACGCCGTTTGTTTTATGTAGCCCTTACCAGAGCCGAAGAATCTGCAATAATCTCTTATGCGAAAGAACGTTATAAGTGGGGAACACCAACCAGTTGCAGGCCAAGTAGATTTATTAAAGAAATAGACGAAAAGTTTCTGGAATTACCCGAATCCTTTTCAGAAGAAACTTTACCTTCATTTAATAATGATGATCTTTTTTCTAACTCATCCAAACCACGATTCGAAAAAAGAAAACCCGGAGCGAATGCCACCATTCCATTAATTAATAAAAAGCTTGTAAAACTTAGCGAAGCAAATAAGAAAAACGGACAGGGAAAACCGGATACAGAGTTTATACCTGACAATCCGGAATTAATTCGCGAAGGAATGATTGTACGACATAATAAATTTGGTTTAGGTGTAATTGAAGGAATTGAAGGAATTGCTCCAAACAATAAAGCAGTAGTAAATTTTGAAGTTGTAGGAACCAAACAATTACTTCTAAAATTTGCCAAATTGCAGATTGTTAAAGAATAATTAATTTATAAATCTTTGATTGCTAAATCAAAATAGACTATTTTTGCTCAAAATCATATTTTAAAAAATGGAATATAATACAAGTAGACAAAAACTAGTACTACCTGAATATGGAAGAAATATTCAGAAAATGGTTAAATTAACAATGGAAGAGCCTGACCAAGAGAAGAAAAATCAAATGGCTCAGGCAATTATTTCCATAATGGGAAACATGAATCCACACCTACGAGATATAGCAGACTTCAAACATAAACTTTGGGATCACCTTGCTATTATATCTGATTTTCAACTTGATATTGATTCTCCCTACGAATTACCGGAAATCGAAAAATTAAATGAAAAACCAGAGCAGGTTCCGTATAAGCATAAAAATGCAAAGTTTAAGCATTACGGTCAGACCATAGAAAAAATGGTTGATGTGGCCGTTAACATGGAAAATGATGAGCTGAAAGAGATTCTTATTCAGCTGATTGCCAACCACATGAAAAAGAGCTATTTGACCTGGAATAAAGAAGCCGTTTCTGATGAACAGATTTTTAAAGATTTAAAAATCTTATCAGCAGGAAAAATTGACGTAAACTCTGATGATAATAAACTGACTGAAACAAAAGATATTCTGGCCAAGAATAAACGCAGAAGAATCCAAAGAAAAAAATAATCAACTTTTCTAAATTCAGTTCTATGAGTTCATTTGCTATTAAAGGAGGTAAAAAATTAAAAGGAGAAATTATACCGCAGGGAGCAAAAAACGAAGCTTTACAAATAATAAGTGCTGTATTATTAACTTCCGAAAAAGTTACCATACATAATATCCCCAATATCAGGGATGTTGTAAAACTCATAGATTTAGTACAAAGCATTGGAGTTCAGGTTGATAAATTAAGTGAGTCATCCTACGCATTTACTGCACAAAAAATTAATTTCGATTATCTACAATCACAAGAATATCGCGAGAAATCGACCAGCCTGCGAGGCTCCATCATGATGATCGGGCCGCTTCTTGCGCGCTTTGGAGAAGGCTATATTCCAAAACCGGGTGGCGATAAAATAGGACGTCGAAGAGTAGATACTCATTTTATTGGTTTTGAAAAACTTGGAGCAAAATTTGAGTTTAGTCATAAAGATAACTCTTACAAAGTAAAAGGCAAAAAACTAAAAGGTGCATCGATGTTACTGGATGAAGCATCGGTAACAGGTACCGCAAACATTATTATGGCTGCCGTGCTGGCCCAGGGGACAACAAGCATATACAATGCAGCATGCGAACCTTACATTCAGCAATTATGCAAAATGCTGGTAAGCATGGGTGCAAAAATATCAGGTATAGCATCGAACCTGCTTACCATTGAAGGAGTGAAAGAGCTGAAAGGCTGCGAACATACCATTCTTCCCGATATGATTGAAGTAGGAAGTTTTATTGGATTAGCAGCCATGACCGGTTCTGAAATTACCATCAAAAATGTATCTTACGAAAATCTGGGAATTATTCCAGGCGCATTCAAACGACTAGGAATTCAGCTGGAAAAAATTGGCGATGATATATTTATTCCTGAACAGCGACATTATCAAATCGAAACCTTTATCGACGGATCGATTATGACCATAGCAGATGCTCCCTGGCCAGGACTTACTCCCGACCTTCTAAGTGTAATGCTAGTTACAGCAACGCAAGCAAAAGGAAGTGTTTTGATCCACCAGAAAATGTTCGAAAGCAGGCTGTTCTTTGTAGATAAATTGATTGATATGGGCGCACAGATTATTCTTTGTGATCCGCACCGTGCAACCGTAATCGGATTAAACAACCAGATACAACTAAGGGCAACTAATATGACATCGCCCGATATACGTGCCGGGGTAGCATTGCTCATTGCTGCCATGTCAGCCGATGGAGTGAGTACAATCCATAATATTGATCAGATTGACCGTGGTTATCAGAATATTGATAAACGATTAAATGCCATTGGTGCCGACATTCAGCGTATCGATTAAAAATCTTCCTTTTAATACATATCGTTTTTTTGACATTTGTCAAAGTATTATTTAGTTGCTAATTAAGAACTTTGCAATGAACTTTAAACGATATGAAAATGAAAGTAACCGCATTTATTGGCAGCGCAAGAAAGAAACATACTTACCTTGCAACAGAAAAGTTTTTAAAAAATCTGCAATCTTATGGTCATGTTAACTATGAATTGGTTGCTTTAAGTGATTACAATCTTAAGATTTGTAAAGGCTGCAAATTATGTTGTGACACTGGTGAAGATCTATGCCCTTTAAAAGACGACCGCGATATATTACTTCAAAAGATTGAAGAATCGGATGGTGTGCTATTTGCATCTCCAAATTATTCATTCCAGGTTTCAGGCTTAATGAAAGTATTTTTAGACCGATTTGGATTCCTTTTCCATCGGCCTCGATATTTTGGAAAAACCTTTACAAGTATTGTTGCTCAAGGAATCTATGGAGGAAATAAAATTGTTAAATATTTTAATTTTATTGGCAGGGCCTTAGGGTTTAATGTTGTTAAAGGTTCTTGCATAAAAACGCTGGAGCCAATGAACGAAACTGCAATCAAAAAGGTAGACGAAATAATTACAAAACACAGCAAAAAATTCTACGATCAACTAATTAAAAAAGAATTCCCAACTCCTTCAATTTTTGATTTAATGATTTTTAGGTTATCCCGATCAGGAATTAAGAAACAATTGGATGAAAACTTTAAGGATTACGTTTATTATAAAGAAATGGGCTGGTTTGACTCTGCTTTCTTTTATCCCGTAAAATTAAATCCTTTCAAGAAACTTGCCGGTAAGATATTCGATGCCATTTCTTAAGTAAGAAATAATCTATAAAAGCATTTCAAAAGGTTGGATAATATTACATCTAACCTTTTTTATATCAACCCAAACCAATATAAGTTTAAAATTCATTGTCAGATTATCAATTAAAACTTATTTTTGCGTGCCAAATTGTCGTAAAAATTTCTTTGGCAGAAATTTTGATGACACAATGCGTGTTTAATTATGGAGTTAATTATTCTTTTAAAAATCAGATAGAAAAATGGCTAAAAAGACGAAAGAAAAAGCAGAGGAAAAGAAAAATAAAAAGGAAACTCAACAAAATACAAAAGTAGAAAAGGAAAAAGTCAGCAAGCAAGCAAAAAGTGATGGCCCGGAAGGTGATGCAGAAGATCAGGACGTTGAAACGAAAGATGAAAAAACAGGTAATAAGCAGGAAAAAACCGATACAGAGAAACTTGCTGAGATGACTGATAAGTACTTACGTTTAGCAGCAGAATATGATAATTACAGAAAAAGAACGCTAAAAGAAAAAATGGAGCTGACAAAATCGGCAGGTGAAGATATTTTAGTAAATATCTTACCAGTAAAAGATGATTTTGAGCGTGGATTAGATACCATTGATAAAGCGAAAGACATTGATGCGGTTAAGGAGGGTGTTCATTTAATTTACAACAAGTTCAACGAGTTCCTGAAACAACGCGGGGTAAAAGAAATTGAAGCAAAAGAAAAAGATTTTGACACCGATTTACACGAAGCCATTACAAAAATACCTGCTCCGAGCGAAGAATTAAAAGGCAAAGTGGTTGATGTAATTGAAAAGGGGTATTATTTAAACGAAAAAGTTATCCGCTTTTCGAAAGTGGTAATCGGAGAATAAAATAAGAATTCTGAAAAAGATATAACATGTCGAAAAGAGACTATTATGAGGTATTGGGCGTTTCGAAAAGTGCAACGCAGGAAGAGATAAAAAAAGCATACAGAAAACAAGCTTTAAAATATCATCCGGATAAAAATCCCGGAGACAAAGAAGCCGAGGCGAACTTCAAAGAAGCTGCCGAAGCTTACGAGATTTTAAGCAACCAGGATAAACGTAGCAGATATGATCGATTCGGACATGCTGGTGTTGGCGGAGCTTCCGGTGGTGGTGGTTTCGGCGGTGGAATGTCGATGGAAGATATTTTTGAAAACTTTGGAGATATTTTTGGAAGTGCCTTTGGTGGGGGATTTGGTGGTTTTAGTGGATTCAGCGGATTTGGCGGAAGTTCACGATCACGTGGGCGCAGAGTAAATAAGGGATCGAATCTGAGAGTAAAGGTAAGCCTGAGCTTAAAGGACATTGCTCACGGTGTAAATAAAAAGATTAAAGTTAACAAATACATAGCTTGCGACGCATGTGGCGGAAACGGTGCCAAAGATTCTTCGTCGTACAGTACTTGTTCTACATGTCAGGGTAGCGGACAGGTAACACGTGTAACCAGCACCTTTTTAGGCCAAATGCAAACTACACAAACCTGCCATGTTTGTGGAGGCGAAGGGAAAATTATTACCAACAAATGTACAAAATGTCATGGCGAAGGAATTGTGAAGGATGCCGAAGTAATTTCGTTAGATATACCAGCAGGTGTGGCTGAAGGAATGCAGCTCTCGGTTTCGGGTAAAGGAAACGCAGCACGCCGTGGTGGAGTAAATGGCGATTTAATTATACTTATACAAGAAGAAAAACATCCCGACCTGGTTCGCGATGGAAATGATTTAATTTATGGATTGTACCTGAATTTTGCAGAAGCAGCATTGGGAGCCCCGGTTGAGATTCCGACCGTTGATGGAAAAGTAAAAATAAAGATAGAACCCGGAACGCAACCCGGAAAAATACTTCGTTTGCGCGGAAAAGGATTACCAGAAGTACATGGATACGGAAAAGGAGATTTATTGGTAAATATTAATGTATGGGTTCCAAAAAGTTTATCGAAAGATGAACGCAAACTGGTGGAGCAATTAAGTAGCTCGGAAAATTTTAAACCTCAGCCAAGCGTTGATGACAAATCGTTTTTTGACCGAATGAAAAATATTTTTGAGTAGAACCTATCTATAAGATCATATTTTAAACCTGTCGTATTTCGGCAGGTTTTTCTTTTTTAACTATTAGTCAGTCATTTTGCTCTCTTGAACAACGTTAAAAGGATATGATTTTATGGTTCGCATATCAGGTGGAATTGAGAATATCCAGTCAATTATTTGTTTATACTCAATTTCTCCGGTGTATGGTATTTCTTCTTTTGTAAAAACCATGATCATCCGGTGCGGTTCTGATTTCTTGTTTGTGTAAAGAATATAATCTACGGCTTCTGTAGGGAAATTATATTCAGCATTTTTCTTTAATATAAAAGAGTTCTCATAGACGCTTGGAAACATTTGATAAGCTTCTGTTTCATTAAATAAGAACATATTTGCATAGGCATCTTTTGTCGATTTCACCCGAAAAATAAGCTTGGTTTCGTTTGGATAGTACATTCCAATACCATCAACAAAAACATCAAAAGAAAAATCTTGATTTGAAAGGTATTTAACGACTGTACAGTTTATTTTGATCTGAACATCTAATTGTCCGTACGGATTAAACTGTTTAACAGTATCGGTAATTTCAACATTCTTTACAGCACCCCGTATATCAGATAAAATATCGGATGCAAAAAGTTCTTCGTACGTATTTTTATTTTCGGATTGGAAATAGCTTGTAAAAGAAGCGATGTTTTCCTCTATTCCGGCTTCTTTTAATGCTTCAACTTTTGCATTGTTAACAGCTCTTTGAATAATCTGATTAATGGATTCATTATTATTTCCTATGGCTGTTCCCTCAATATTTTTTAAAGGTATTTCTTTAACTTTTTCTTGAGCTACAAGATTAAAACTAAAAAATAAAATAACAGAAATGGCGGGAACAATGTATTTTTGTTTCATGTTTATATTTTGATTATAACAAATATACATCTTTTAATTAAATCTGTTTATTGTAAAAGTTACAAATAATGATGCTGTTAAGATTTATTAAAACCTGAATTACCGGTTTATATCTGGTTCCTTTTCAAATAAAAACTCATAATAAGCTCCCAGAAGGTTTCGTATGGTATCATTTCAAAGCTGTCGTAAGATGATTCATTGAGCTCATGAAACTGATTGAGTAATTTTTGTTGGCGATTTAATAAAACATCTTCCGTGCACGATTGCAATATGGCTTTAGCCAGTTGGTAAAAAAAGATGCTTGTCCGTGTTTGTATGGGCTTTAGATATCGGTGATAATACACCAGCATATTGCTCCCCTCGCTTTCTACATCTTCCAGTTCATTTATTTTATACAACAACACCCTGATTATAAGCAAAGCAACGTTGTAACCATATTTATCCTTGGACCACTTTTTTGACTTTTCCAGAAAATAATGTAACGATTTGGGTTTCGAAAATAAAGGTAACAAGGCAATTTCTTCATTTTTACCTAAAGCCTTATATATAAAGAAAATATAAGCTTCGCGAATAACCCATGCTGCTTTATCGTAATTATTTAAGAACTGATACTGCGGCACAGATAATACTTCGGTGATAATCTTCCCGGCTTGCAGATAATCGCCTTTTTTTAACTGAATATCGAAAGAAAGTTCCTGTATAAGAAATTTATCAAACGCCCGGTAGTCAGAAATTTCAAGGCAGGTTTCAATTTGCTTTTGTGCTTGTTCGATCTGTTTTGTATCCCGGTAGTAACGAGCATAATAATAATTAATATCCAGTTGCAGCGATTTGGTATTAATAAATGGATAATCGGATATTAACTGGCTTATTTGCTTTAAATACTTTAAAATCTGATTTTGATTGTTTTTCTGATGATTTAATAAAATGCCAATTTTATAAAAGTAAAGCTTCATAAACGGGCTATCATAAAACTTTAACCAACTACCAATTTTATCGAGTGCTTCTGTGCAATCGTTAATTACAGCTTCGGATACCGATGATGTGTATTTTGTTTTACTATATAACTTTTCCCACATTCCACGAGCATCGGTATAATAGTTCTGGAATTTTGTTAATCTTTTCACCTTTTCGTCGTACTCGGCTGTTTCTTTCGGGAATCCTTTTAAAGAGAAAACCGACCTGAACTTACGGGCAGCAGAAACCTGAATATCAATAAAATAATATTTCTCGGCAGTTTGTTCCACCTTCGCAATAATTTTGGTGGGATTATGGTAAACATTCTTTAAAAGTAATTTTTCTGCAATTAACAGCTCCTTCTCAACCTGAAAATGGATGTTCATGTAATTATCCGTTTCCACTTCTTCGTAATTATGCAGATACACCAACTCAGATAATTTCTGAACCAGATTCCGCTTTAACATCAAATATTTTTTATCTGCTTTGGTTGAATTGTAAATGGTTTTCGAAGCTTCGTCATCGTTTTTAACCTGCTTTGAGATGATTAGATCGTATAATTTCCTGATTTTCGAATTTGCCGGAAGTGCAGCATTAAACTCCGCCGGTTTATTCTTTGATAAAATAAATGCAAATTCATTAATCAGGTCCATCTCTTAAAAAGCTAATTAGAATTACATGCAGATTATGGTACGTAAATTCTAAGATAATGTTAACTCTATATTAAATGATCTACTAAAAATACTTTTTACATCTTACTCAAGCCCCTTAAATGTAATAAACCATATTTTTAAATCATCTGCTCAAAAATAGGAAATTATCATGCAAAACAATATATAAAATGATAATATCCCACCATACCTGGTTATTGCAATTCAAAAAGGATTTATTTTCCATGCTAAAAATCCTGATAACAAAAAGTTCAAGCACCAGCAATTGTGTTGCTTTACGCATCTTACTATCGGATTCAAAATGTAATGGATTCTCTATCTAATTGATTGTATTTTTGAGAGATACTAACCACCTAAACCATCATTACTATGAATTTAAGCTCTACCCTGAGAAGTCTATTTCTTGGATTTATTCTAACTTTTATTGGTATTATTGCCAGTGCGCAGGTTCCTCCTTCGGATATAGCAGGAGAAGAACTAAAAACCTGGCTAAAAACGAACTACTACGATGGAAAACATCAAACCCTGGGTTATGATAACGCTCGCGTTTATCTTTATAATTATATTGATAACGAAAATGGTGTTATCACATGTGTTTATTCAGGATATCAGGTAAATAGCCCTTATGGTGGCACAACAACTTATCCTGCTCCTATCAATTGTGAACACACCATTCCCCAAAGTTTCTTTAATGAGGCAAACCCAATGGTTTCGGATTTGCATCATTTATACCCAACTTACGAAAATTGGAACAGCACCCGATCCAATTATCCGTTTTACGATATTGATGATAGCGAAACAGCAAAATGGATGTACCTGGATCAATCACAAACTACTATACCAGCTGCAAATATTGATGTATACAGCGAATATGCAAATTCAAAATTCGAACCACGCGAAGATCATAAAGGCAATGTTGCCCGTTCTATTTTTTATTTCTACACCATGTACCCTACTCAGGCTGGAAGTATTAGCCAGATAGGTGATGTAAATACATTTTACCAGTGGCATCTTGCCGATCCGGTTGACGCCGCAGAAGCAGAGAGAAATGGTGAAATTGAAACCTATCAGGGCGATAGAAATCCTTACATTGATTACCCCGATTTGGTATCACGAGCATGGGGATTTACAAGCACAGAGAATCCGCCTTTAACACCAGCTTTGAGCATCAATGCCGGAACAAGCAGTATTACTTTAAACTGGACAAATGTTTCGGATGAGAACGGATACAGATTATATAAATCAACAGATGGGTCGAATTACAACTTACTGACTGATTTAACTGCAAACACAACAACTTATTCGGATAATGCGGTAAGTGAAAATAT
>CAYVEW010000015.1:0-43283 GCA_964450375.1 uncultured Bacteroidales bacterium | reverse complement strand
AAAATGTGTTTAATATCATATCGTGTAAAACGAAATATTTTTGGATTATATGAATATTAAAATATACTTTTGCCATTCAGTAAATATAAATTTTGTGTTCAACATAAAACTATATAAAAAATGAACGTAGATAAATTAATGCTTCAGCTAGAGCAAAAACATCCCGGAGAGGTTGAGTATTTGCAAGCTGTACGAGAAGTTTTAGAATCAATTGAGGAAATCTATAACGAAAACCCTCAATTCGAAAGTGCAGGCATCATCGAGCGAATCGTTGAGCCCGACCGAGTTCTAACTTTCAAAGTGCCTTGGGTAGGCGACGATGGAAAAGTAAACGTGAACATTGGTTACCGTGTACAATTCAATAATGCAATCGGACCTTACAAAGGTGGATTACGTTTTCACCCAAGTGTAAATTTAAGTGGATTAAAATTCTTAGGATTCGAACAAATCTTTAAGAATTCACTAACAACCCTACCTATGGGTGGAGGTAAAGGAGGTTCTGATTTTAATCCAAAAGGAAAATCAGACGCTGAAGTAATGCGTTTTTGCCAGGCATTTATGATGGAATTATGGGAACTAATAGGCCCAGAAACTGATGTTCCTGCTGGTGATATTGGTGTAGGTGGCCGCGAAATTGGTTTCTTATACGGTATGTACCGAAAATTAGCAAGAGAAAATACAGGTGTATTAACCGGAAAAGGAAGAAATTGGGGAGGAAGCTTAATCCGTCCTGAGGCAACCGGATTTGGTAATGTATATTTTGCAAAGGAAATGTTAGCCACTAAAGGTGAATCATTCGAAGGCAAAACCGTTGCCGTTTCAGGATTTGGTAATGTTTCATGGGGAGCAACCATGAAAGCAACAGAATTAGGAGCAAAAGTTGTAACTATTTCTGGACCTGATGGATATATTTATGATCCAGACGGAATCAATACACAAGAAAAATTCGATTACATGTTAGAACTTCGTGCTTCTAATAATGATATCGTAAAACCTTATTCATACCGTTTCCCAAATGCGCAATTCTTCGAAGGTAAAAAACCATGGGAACAAAAAGTTGATATCGCTCTTCCATGTGCAATTCAGAACGAATTGAATAAAGAAGATGCAGAGGCTTTAGTTAAGAATGGTTGTATTTGTATTTCAGAAGGTGCTAATATGCCATGTACACCAGAAGCAATTGAAGTAATTCAGGGAGCAAAATTATTATACGGACCGGGTAAAGCTGCTAATGCAGGTGGAGTTGCAACATCAGGCTTAGAGATGTCGCAAAACTCAATGAAATTAAACTGGTCGACCGAAGAAGTTGATGAGAAATTACACTCAATTATGTGTAATATTCACGAAGCATGTGTTAAGTACGGAAAAGATGCTGACGGACATGTTGATTACGTGAAAGGTGCAAACATTGCAGGTTTCTTAAAAGTTGCCAATGCAATGCTAGATCAAGGAGTTATTTAATTTCTATTTAGCTTATTTAATAGCCTGCCAAAGGTAGGTTTGTAATTTATATTAAAGGGTCATCCACTTAGGGATGACTCTTTTTTTATTGTGTAAAGTGGAGTTCTCATCATACAGATACCAAAAATTTATAAAAATGATGTGTTTTAAAATTTCTTAAATTTTCAGAAATCAAAAATTTTAAACCGAAGAAAATTTTATTAATTTCATGAAAATTTTTTTGGAAATGATTGATGAGAAACTAAAATTTAAGATTGCCTTAAGTTTAATTCCCAAAGTGGGCCATATTACTGCAAAAAAGCTGGTATCGTATGTTGGAAGTTTTGAAGGAGTTTTTAAAGAGTCGAAGAAAAGCCTGTTGAAAATTCCAGGGATTGGCGAGTTTCTGGCTAATCAGATTGTATCTACCGATGCTTTGCAAAAAGCTGATGAAGAAATCCTTTTTATCGAAAAAGAAAAAATTAATGTCATTTTTTATCTGGATAAAAACTATCCGGAACGTTTAAAACATTGCGAAGATGCCCCAATTTTACTTTATAGTAAAGGGTCTATCGATCTGAATCAACAGAAAGTAATAAGTGTTGTAGGAACAAGAAAAGCAACGACCAATGGTATTCAATTTTGCGAAAAACTAATTAGGGAGTTAACAGAAAGAAATCACAATCCTATAATTGTAAGTGGTTTAGCATATGGCATTGATGCCGTAGCTCATAATTCGGCTTTAAAAAACAAATTACAAACAGTTGCAATTCTGGGGCATGGTTTAGATATTATTTATCCGGCATCACATAAAAAACTGGCAGCTGAAATAAAAGAAACGGGTATGATTATTACAGACTTTCCGAGTAAATCAATACGTGATAAGAATAACTTCATAAAAAGAAACCGCATTATAGCCGGATTATCCGATGCTACCATTGTAGTTGAGTCAGGAGTAAAAGGTGGCTCTTTGGTTACTGCCGATTTAGCAAACTCTTACAATCGGGATGTATTTGCGGTTCCGGGGCGTGTAACAGATGAGTATTCGAAAGGATGCAATAGCTTAATTAAAACCAATAAGGCTGCTATGTTAACATCTGTCGACGATTTGGAATATTTGCTAGGCTGGGAGGCAAATAACAATAATAGAAAGATTGTCCAAAAAGAGCTTTTTGTTCAATTAAATGACGATGAGCAAAAGATTTTACAAATTCTAAAAGATTCAGAAGAGCTTCCTATCGATATAATTTGTTTAAAGTCCAGTATGCCAACGAGTAAGGTTTCGCCAATCTTGTTGAGCCTGGAGTTTGCCGGTTTGGTTAGAGCCCTGCCCGGGAAGCTCTTTAAAATAATTGCCTGAATAATTGGTGACAAATGTCATGGGTGTTGTAAAACATAAGGTATTTCAATTCCCCACTGCTTATAGTGTTCAGTATGTTAAACCATTGTGTTAATTGATTCACAGTGGCTTTTTATATATTACCCTATTTCCTTTCAATGTTTTTTTACATAAGTTTGTTTGTAACAAACCATAAATTACAAACCTGCCTGTCAGCAGACAGGCAAAAAAAACTAAAACAACTATGGATCCACGCGTAGAACAATTCATGGCTCAAATTATTGCCAAAAATCCAAACGAAAACGAATTTCATCAGGCAGTACAAGAAGTAGCCGAATCTCTAATTCCATTTATTGAAGAAAACCCAAAGTACAAGCATGCAAAAGTTCTTGAGCGCATTGCTGAACCTGAAAGAGTAATATTATTCAGAGTACCTTGGTTAGACGATAAAGGAGAAATTCAAATTAATAAAGGGTATCGCATTGAAATGAACAGTGCAATTGGACCTTATAAAGGAGGTTTAAGATTTCACCCTACAGTTAATTTAAGTATTCTTAAGTTTTTAGCTTTCGAACAAGTATTTAAAAATAGTTTAACAACGCTTCCAATGGGTGGAGGTAAAGGTGGTTCCGATTTTGATCCAAAGGGAAAATCAGATAATGAAGTAATGCGGTTTTGTCAAAGTTTTATGACAGAATTATGTAAGCACATTGGAGCAAACACCGATGTTCCAGCAGGAGATATTGGTGTTGGTGGTCGCGAAATTGGTTATATGTTTGGCCAGTATAAGCGAATCAGAAACGAATTTGTTGGCGTTTTAACCGGAAAAGGAATCATGTATGGTGGTAGTGTAATCCGTCCAGAAGCAACAGGTTACGGTGCAGTATATTTTGCTGAAGAGATGCTAAAAACTCGTAATGACAACTTTAAAGGAAAAGTTGTAACTGTATCAGGTTCTGGAAATGTTGCCCAGTTTGCAACCGAAAAAGTAACCCAGTTAGGAGGTAAAGTAGTTACCGTGTCAGATTCTTCTGGCTTTATCCACGATCCAAATGGTATCGACGCAGAAAAACTAGCCTATATCATGGAGCTTAAAAACATAAAACGTGGCCGTATTAAGGAGTATGCAGATAAGTACGGATGTGAATATTACGAAGGAAAACGCCCCTGGGAAATTAAATGTGATGTTGCATTACCTTGTGCTACACAAAACGAGATAAACGAAGATGAAGCAAAAATGCTTATAAGTAACGGATGCTTTGTTGTTTCAGAAGGTGCAAATATGCCATCTACTCCGGAGGCTGTTGAGGTATACATAGAAAACAAAATTCTTTATGGCCCGGGTAAAGCTGCTAATGCTGGTGGTGTTGCCGTTTCTGGCCTTGAAATGTCGCAAAATAGCTTGCGTCTAAGTTGGACACGAGAAGAAGTGGATCAAAGATTACACCAGATAATGAAAGATATCCATGCAACTTGCGAAAAATATGGAAAAGATTCCGAAGGTTTTATAAACTATGTGAATGGTGCAAATATCGGAGGCTTTGTAAAAGTTGCCGAAGCAATGTTAGCACAAGGTGCAGTATAGTTCTAAAAATAAATAATAATAGAAGAGAGATGATTGTCATCTCTCTTTTTTTAGGGTAAAACGCAACAAGTTAATCATTGAATTATGGAATAGTTGCTATACGACCTTATTATTTAATTTACGAATATCAATTTGTTTAAAGTTTTTTTTAAGTTTGCAGCGGGTAAAAATTTTATGAGGTTAATCGATACGCATACACACTTATTTCTTCCTGAATTTAATGATGATAGAGATCAGGTAGTAGAAAATGCTAAACAGAACGGGGTCGAAAAAGTAATTCTTCCGAATGTTGATAGCACAACAATAAAGGATCTGGAAAGCATGGTCCGAAAATATCCGGATTTTTGTTATCCATTAATGGGATTGCATCCAACATCTGTTAAGGAAAATTTTGAAAACGAGCTGGAACTTGTTGCAAATTATATTGCACAAAACAAAGTATACGGAATCGGTGAAATTGGAATTGATTTATATTGGGATAAAACATTTCAACAACAGCAGGAAAAGGCTTTTCGTTATCAAATTAACCTGGCAAAACAAAATAACCTGCCAATCGTAATTCATGCCAGAGATTCTTTCGAAGAGATATTTAAAATAATGCATCAGGAAATTGATGAAAATTTAAAAGGAATTTTTCACGCATTTACAGGTAGCCCAAAACAAGCAAAACAGATACAGGAGTGGGGCTTTTATATCGGAATCGGAGGAATTGTTACATTTAAAAATGCTGGTTTAGATCAAGTTGTAAATACTATTGACATAAGTCATGTCGTTTTAGAAACAGATTCACCATATTTGGCACCTGTTCCAAAAAGGGGTAAACGAAACGAAAGTGCTTATTTAAAATACATAGCAGAAAAAATCGCAGAAATAAAAGGCTTATCAATAGATGATGTTGCAGAAATTACAACGATTAATGCAAAAAAAGTTTTCAATATATAATTAAATGGAAGAATCAAAATCAATACTAATTATATACACTGGTGGTACCATTGGGATGATAAAAAACCCTGAGACTGGTACTCTGGCTCCTTTTGATTTTGATCAAATTCTCGAACAAGTGCCGGAACTTAAACGTTTTGGTTTCCATCTTTCTACCATATCTTTTTCTCCGGTAATTGATTCATCTAATCTGAATCCCGATGTTTGGGTTAAGTTAGCGAAATTAATTAAGGAAAGTTACGAAAAATTTGATGGTTTTGTAGTTTTACACGGAACCGACACAATGGCTTATTCAGCTTCGGCCTTAAGTTTCATGCTCGAAAATCTTAATAAACCGGTTATTTTCACAGGTTCGCAATTACCCATTGGTACTTTAAGAACCGATGGTAAAGAAAATCTAATATCTGCAATTGAAATTGCTGCCACAGAAAAAAATGGTCAACCATTGGCCCCCGAAGTGTGTATCTATTTCGAAAATAAGTTAATGCGAGGTAATCGAACCACCAAATACAATGCTGAGCATTTTAATGCCTTCGAATCGCCAAACTATCCTAATTTGGCTGTGGCCGGAATAAATCTCAAATTCAATTATGGGGCGATTCACTACCATACCGTGAAAAAGGAATTGATTATCCACTCCGAATTAGATCCAAATGTAGTAGTGTTGAAAATTTTTCCGGGTATTAGCAGAGAAGTTTTACATACCATATTAAATATAAATAATAATAAAGCAATAATACTTGAAACCTATGGGGCAGGTAACGCCCCCACAGAAAAATGGTTTTTGCAAGAATTAGATGATGTTATTAAACAAGGTAAAATAATTTTAAATGTCACACAGTGCTTAGCAGGTAGTGTGGATATGTCAAAATATGAAACCGGAAAAGCATTAATGAATATTGGAGTTGTAAGTGGTTATGATATCACAACGGAGGCAGCGGTAACGAAATTAATGCATTTGTTAGGAAAAAAAATGAGTGCAGAACAAACGAAAACAATGTTAAATCATTCCATTAGTGGTGAAATAACATAATAAATTGTTTGAATTTGCTTAATTTTTTGTATTTTGTGCCCTTAAAATTTGGGGCGAATTGCGAAGGAGAAATGGCCGAGTGGTCGAAGGCGCACGCCTGGAAAGTGTGTATACCTCACAAGGGTATCGGGGGTTCGAATCCCTCTTTCTCCGCAATAATTTTAATTTAGTGAATTTTTTAATAATTTTACAAACATAAAAATCGTTAATAATTTAAACAGAAAACAAACCATGAAAAAATTATTTGCATTTATAGCAGTTTTTGGGATGCTTTTATTCGGAGCATCATTCTACACAGTTGCTCAGGAAGATACGCAAGAAGCAACTACTGAAATGACTGACGAAACAATGGAAGAAACAGAAATGGATACTACTGTTGTTGAGGAAGAAATGGCCGCTGAAGAAGAAGTTGCTGAAGTTCCGGTTGAAGAAGAAAAGTCGTTACACAAACAAATTAAGATGAAGTTCATCGAAGGTGGACCTGGTTTTATGGGTGTTGTACTTCTTTGTTTAATCTTAGGTTTAGCAATTGCTATTGAAAGAATTATTTATTTAAATTTGGCAACAACAAACACCAACAAGCTTTTATTAGCTGTTGAAGAAGCTTTAAATCAAGGTGGTGTAGAAGCTGCTAAAGAAGTATGTCGTAACACAAGAGGCCCTGTAGCAAGTATTTTCTATCAAGGTCTTGACAGAATCGACGAAGGCATCGAAGTAGTAGAAAAATCAGTTGTAGCTTATGGTAGTGTACAAATGGGATTATTAGAAAAAGGAATTACCTGGATCTCATTATTTATTGCTACTGCTCCTATGTTAGGTTTCATGGGTACTGTAATTGGTATGATCGGAGCATTCGATTCTATCCAGGCTGCTGGTGATATCTCTCCATCTCTAGTTGCTGGTGGTATTAAGGTTGCCTTGATTACTACAGTTTCTGGTTTGATCGTAGCAGTTATCTTACAAGTATTTTACAATTATATTATTTCAAAAATTGATGGTATCGTAAACGATATGGAAGATGCTTCAATTTCTTTAATTGATATATTAGTAAAGTACAATCTTAAAAAATAATAATTATTATGACTAAAATATTAAGGATACTTTTAATCATCCTTCTAGCCATTTCAGCTGTATTAGCAGCAATATTTTACGGAGGTGGTGAAGATATAAGCGGAAATCCGGCCTATACAAATATATTTATCCTTTGGGCATATATTTTAACCGGTTTGTCTGTTGGTTTAGCATTGATATTCCCAATTATTCAGATGATCACTAATCCTAGAAATGCAAAAAAAGGATTGGTTGGTATTGTTGCATTAGCAGTATTTGTTGCCATTGCATACGGAGTGTCATCAAGCGAAATACTTGGAATTACAAACCCTGATTTAATTCAGTACGATGTTCCTTCAACTTTGAAATATGCTGGAACAATGATCAATTCAATATATATATTGGCAGCAATAGCTATATTGTCAATGATATATACTGAAGTTGCTAAGATATTTAAATAGGAATTAACGGCAAGGCCATAAGGCCTTGCTCAAACATTATTAAAACAATAATTTATGGCAAGAAAGTCAAGAGAAACTCCCGAAATTAACGGTGGTTCCATGGCCGATATAGCTTTCCTTTTATTGATCTTTTTCCTTGTAGCTACTACAATGGATATCGATACTGGTTTGTCCAGAAAGTTGCCTCCTATGCCTGAACCTGGTGCCGAAGAGGATAATAAGCAAATCAAAGAACGAAACGTATTTGTTGTGCTTATTAATTCAAACGACCAGCTAATGGTAGAAGGTAAAGAAATGGATTTACTGAATCTTAGAAATGAAGCTAAGGAATTTATCGTAAATCCTGCAAATAAAGAAAACTTACCAGAGAAGGAATTAAAAGAAATACCTTTCTTTGGAGAAGTTCCCGTTCCGAAAGGGATTATTTCGCTCATGAACGACCGGGGAACATCTTATGGTCTTTACATTAAAGTACAAAACGAGCTAATTGCTGCATACAACGAAGTAAGAGACGAAGCAGCATTGCAAAAATTTGGTAAACGTTTTGATGACCTTACAGAAGATAAGCAGGATGCAATAAAAGATTATTATCCTCAGATTATTTCTGAAGCTGAACCAAAAAATATCGGAGGAAACTAATATGGCTAAATTCGAACGAAAAGGAAAAGGTGGAATGCCGCAGGTTTCCACAGCATCGTTACCTGATATCGTTTTCATGTTGTTATTTTTCTTTATGGTTAGTACGGTTTTGCGTGAAACAACTCTAAAGATTGAGCAACGATTACCAGGGGCTACTGAAGTAAAAAAGCTGGAACGAAAATCATTGGTTAGCTATATAAATATTGGTAAACCAAGAAAAGCTTTTCAGTCTATTTATGGAACAGAGCCCAGAATTCAGCTAAATGATGCTTTTGCAAAAGTGGCAGATATCAGAGACTATGTTACTTCTGAGAGAGAAAAGATGGACGAAAAGGAAAGACCTTTAATGACCGTTTCTCTTAAAGTTGATGAAACCACAAGAATGGGTGTAGTAATTGATGTAAAGCAGGAGCTGAGAAAAGCCAGTGCTTTAAAAATTAATTATTCAACCCGAAAAGTTGAGGAAATTGAGAGATAACTCTCATACCATATAAAATGAATTAAGGAGATGGATCATCATCTCCTTTTTTTATAATTTAACCTGATGTAGTCTAAATACTATCATTTTTTAATATTTTTAAAGGCTGCGGAATAAGCATCATAAGAAATATATCCAACAAAATATTTATTATGTGTTCGTTATAAGATGTGTCCAAAGCATGTATGAATTAATCAGGTGAGATAAAAAGTAAAAAAAATTTAAACATTTTACAATAAAACTTATATTTGTATTGATTATCTTAGTATATTAAAGGATAATTTATGAATTATACAAATCTTCAAGGATTTGTTCATAACAAAAGGACCATGAGAAAAGTTGTAATTTTGTTCTTAGTGTTTGGGTTGTTATCATTTGCTAATGAGAGTTTTGCTCAAAAAGATATTTTTATTAAGGAATTTCAGTTTCAATTAAAAAAGATTAGTGATAATCAATATGAAAATGAATACTTTATTACAATAACCCTTAATAAAAATTCATTATACAAGTTTACGGTATTAAACCATATCGGGGATTTTCCCGGTAAGGCGGTGGTAGAAATTTTAGAAAACGATAAATTGGTTGCTACGAACGTGGTTGGTGAGGGGTATTACGAAAAATTTATGTTTAAATGCACTAAAACAGGCTTTTACGACATCTTAATTCATTTTGAAGATAATAAAAAAGGATCTTCTCTTATCAAGTTGTTTCTGGTCCAATAAAATGATAACATAAAAAATAAAAAGGATGGCTAAAACCATCCTTTTTGTTATTAGTGACTCAGGGAGGACTCGAACCCCCAACCCTCAGGGCCGAAACCTGATGTTCTATCCATTGAACTACTGAGCCAAAGCGTTTGCAAATTTATAAATAATTCTATGAATTGAAATGTTTTTTGTAAAGAACATTGCATTTGGTGTCATTTTTTTATTTCCCACTGACTGATTACTAATTATTGATAAACTTTTTCTAATTTCGCAGGTTGTAAAATCAATACAAAAAAGCATTATGGAATATAATTTCAGAGATATTGAAAAGAAGTGGCAAGAATATTGGGAAGAAAATAAAACATATAAAACTTCAATCGATCAGTCAAAACCAAAATATTATGTGTTAGATATGTTTCCTTACCCTTCAGGAGCCGGTTTACATGTAGGGCATCCACTTGGTTATATTGCATCTGATATTTATTCCAGGTACAAAAGATTAAATGGATTTAATGTGCTGCACCCAATGGGTTACGATGCCTTTGGATTACCTGCAGAACAATATGCAATTCAAACCGGACAGCATCCAGCAATAACAACTGATAATAATATAAAAAGGTATAGGGAACAACTAACTAAAATAGGATTTTCGTACGATTGGGATAGAGAATTTCGTACTTGCGATCCTGATTATTATAAATGGACTCAGTGGGTGTTTGTGGAATTGTTTGAACATTGGTATAATAACAAAACCAATAAAGCCGAATCTATTGATGATTTAATTAAGGAGTTTGAGCAAAATGGTACCGCTAATGTTAATGCTGCTTGTGGTGATGAGTTAACTTTTTCAGCTGAACAGTGGAAAAAATATTCGGACAAAGAACAATTGGAAATTCTTTTAAATTACCGATTGGCATACCTGGCTGATACAATGGTTAACTGGTGCCCCGAATTAGGAACCGTGTTAGCTAACGATGAAGTAAAAGAAGGTTTTTCTGTACGTGGCGGCTTCCCCGTTGTGCAGAAAAAAATGAAACAGTGGTCGTTAAGGATTTCTGCCTATGCAGAGAGACTTTTGAGCGATTTAGAGAAATTAGAATGGACTGATTCACTAAAAGAAATCCAAAGAAATTGGATTGGCCGTTCAGAAGGTGCTGAAATGAAGTTTAAGGTGAAAGGTAAAGATATTGAAATGGAGATTTTTACCACAAGGCCTGATACGAGCTGGGGAGTTACATTTATGGTATTAGCGCCGGAAAGTGAATTGGTTTCACAAGTAACAACTGAAGAGTACAAAGAAAAAATAGAAGCATACATCCAGGAAACAAAAAAGCGTTCGGAAAGAGAACGTTTGGCAGACGCAAAATCGGTAAGCGGACAATTTACCGGTGGGTACGCAATTAATCCATTAACCAATCAGGAAATTCCAATTTATATTAGCGATTATGTATTAATGGGTTATGGAACGGGTGCTATCATGGCTGTGCCGGGTCACGATAGCCGGGATTTTAAATTTGCCCGTCATTTTGATTTGCCAATAATTCAGGTGGTAGTGAAAGAAGGGGAGGTGCCAACCGATCCAAAAAACTGGGACGATTCATATGATTCAAAAGAAGGAAAAATGATTAATTCGGGCTTTATTAATGGCCTGGATGTAAGTGAAGCTATTCAAAAAACAATTCAATATATTGAAGAAAAAGAAATTGGTAACAGAAAAGTAAATTTCAGATTGCGCGATGCTATTTTTAGTCGTCAGAGATATTGGGGAGAGCCATTCCCTGTTTATTTTAAGGATGGCCTTCCATATACCCTCGACAAGAACCAGCTTCCCTTGGAGCTGCCGGAAGTTGACGCCTATTTGCCAACAGAAAAAGGAGAGCCACCACTTGGCCGTGCAAAGAATTGGGAAACCAAAGATGGTTATCCGTTTGAATTAAGCACCATGCCTGGTTTTGCCGGATCATCTGCTTATTATTTACGATACATGGATCCTAAAAATAACGATGCATTAGTATCCAAGGAAGCAAACGAATACTGGCAGGATGTGGATTTGTATATCGGAGGAACAGAGCACGCTACAGGCCATCTGATTTATTCGAGATTCTGGAATAAGTTTTTGTTCGATATAGGTTGGGTGTGTAAAGATGAGCCTTTCAAAAAGCTTATAAATCAAGGTATGATTCAGGGTAGATCAAACTTTGTTTACAGAGTGAAAGGAACAAATAAGTTTGTTTCTTATAATCTAATAAAAGACTACGATACAACACCAATTCACGTGGATGTAAATATGGTTCATAATGATATACTGGATACCGAAGCATTTAAAAACTGGAATCCTGAATATAGAAATGCTGAATTTATTCTGGAAGAAGGCAACTATGTTTGTGGTTATGCAGTTGAGAAAATGTCGAAATCGCTCTATAATGTTGTAAATCCTGATGATGTTATAGAACAATACGGAGCAGATACTTTACGAATGTACGAAATGTTCCTGGGGCCATTAGAAATGTCTAAACCTTGGGATACTAATGGAATTGATGGGGTTCATAAATTCTTGCGTAAATTCTGGAGACTTTTTGTCGACGAGAACAATCAACTTAGTATATCCGATGATAAACCTTCGGATGACGAATATAAGATTTTACACAAAACCATAAAAAAGATTCAGGAAGATATTGAGCGATTCTCATTTAATACTTCGGTTAGTGCATTTATGATTTGTGTAAACGAATTAACCGATTTAAAGTGTAATAAAAAGGAAATACTAGAGGCGTTAACCATCCTGTTAGCTCCTTTTGCACCTCATATAACCGAAGAATTGTGGAGTGCAATAGGTCATAAAGAAAGTATTGCGAATGCTCAGTTTCCTGAGCTGAATGAAGCATATCTGGTTGAGAGTTCGTATGAATATCCTGTTTCGTTTAATGGTAAAATGCGATTTAAAATAAAGTTACCAGTTGATATGGGTGCTAAAGAAGCAGAAGAAATAGTGTTGTCGCATGACTTGGCTCAAAAATGGACCGAAGGTAAAACTCCGCGGAAAGTTATTTTTGTTCCAAAAAAGATTATTAATATTGTAATATAACTGGTAAATTATACGAATGAAAAAGTACTTAAAAGATATAAAGACTTATATAGTGATTATTATAGGTCTTTTTATTAATGCTTTAGGCTGGACAGCCTTTTTAATCCCTGCAGAGATAACAGGTGGTGGTATTACAGGTGTTGCAACCTTAATTTTTTATGCAACAGAAATTCCCTTATGGATTCCTTACATTATTATTAATGGAATTCTCATAATTATTAGTATGAAAGTGCTGGGAAAGAGTTTTGGTATTAAAACCATTATTGCAACAGTTATTTTAACTCTTTTCTTCTCTATTTTACAGGGGATTATAAAGGAACCCATTGTTACAGAGAATTTTATGTCGTCGGTAATTGGCGGAATATTGGCAGGAGTAGGTGTAGGAATTGTATTTAGCCAGGGAGGAAGCACGGGAGGAACCGATATTATTGCTATGATGATTAATAAATATCGGAATATAAGCCCCGGCAAAGTAATATTATATGCCGATGTAATAATTATATCTTCATCGTTTTTTATATTTCGATCTATAGAAAAAATTGTTTACGGTTATGTTACCATGGCCATTACGGCTTATGCAATTGATATGGTATTAACCGGTGCTAAACGTACGGTGCAGGTGTTTATTTTTTCTAAATTTCACGATGAAATAGCAACTAAAATTGCCAGTAGCATGAATCGGGGAATTACTCTCATTGATGGAACCGGATGGTATACCAAACAACAATCAAAAATATTAATGGTGTTGGTAAAAAAACAAGAGTCTAGTAGTTTATTGCGAATAGTAAAGGAGACTGATCCTGATGCTTTTATTTCGGTTAATAGTGTAATGGGGGTGTATGGGCTCGGATTTGAGCGAATAAAGGGCTAATTGTTTGAAGTTTAGATATTTATTTTATAAATTGGCAGCAAATACCTAATAATATGCGAGTTAAACCTATAACGATATTCAGTTTTGTTTTAGTGATTATCATTCTGGCAAGTATCTTTAAATCATCGGAAAGTAGTATCTTACGTAGGAACCAGAATATTTATGCGGTGGGGATTGACCATAATATTATTTACTATGATATAAAAAAGGAGTACGACATTACCGTTGATTCTTTTCAGATCTTTCAAAACAGAATTCGTCGAAACTACAATCTTGCAAAATTGTTATACGAAGCTGGTGTTGATGGTGCTATCGTTGAAAAAGCTACACGCAAATCGGCGGAAGTGTTTGATATAAGACGAATTAAAGCAGGCAATAATTATCGGTTGTATTACACAAAAGATAGTTCAAATACCTTAAAATATTTTGTTTACCGTCATAGTCCTACCGAGTATCTTAAAATAAGCTTATCCGATTCACCCAATGCTTATCTGGGGAAAAAGGAAATTGTTAATGTTAGAAAAATCTGTTCAGGAACAGTTGCGTCTTCTTTATGGGCCACCATGCTCGAAAACAATATTGATCCAATGATGGCCATAAAACTTTCGGAAATTTATGCGTGGACCGTCGACTTTTTTGGCTTGCAAGAAGGAGATCAGTTTAAGGTAATCTACGACGAACAATATGTCGACAGTATTTCTATTGGAATTGGCGATATCTATGCAACAAGTTTTAATCATGGTGGTGAAGAATTGCTTGCATATCGGTTCGAACAAGATGGAGTAGAAAGCTATTTTGATGAATTTGGAAATAGTTTGCGTCGTCAGTTTTTAAAAGCACCATTAAGGTTCTCAAGAATTAGTTCGGGTTATACCAATAGCCGTTTTCACCCCATTTTAAAAATCCGGCGTCCTCATCGTGGTGTCGATTATGCAGCACCTGCAGGTACTCCTATTTATAGTATCGGCGACGGCACAATTATACAGAAAGGCTATACAAAATCGGCCGGATATTACATTAAAGTAAGGCATAATAGTGTATATACAACAGGTTATAATCATCTTTCTCGTTATCCTAAAGGTATTAAGAAAGGGCAAAGGGTAAAGCAGGGCGACCTGATCGGCTATGTGGGCAGTACAGGATACTCTACCGGCCCTCATTTAGATTTCAGAATGTGGAAAAATAATCAACCGATCGATCCGCTTAAAGTTGAAGCTCCGCCTGTTGAACCTATAAAAGATGAAAATAAGCAAAACTTCCAATTCGCTATTGATAAACTAAATCAAGAACTTAAAGGTGTAATTTAAACAAGTAGCTTTTATTAAGGTAAATCATTAAATTGTTATTTTAAACACTTGTTTAAAACGAATGTTTTATTTAACTTGCATTCATATTACACAAAATATGAATACTCAGGAAAAGATAATTGATTCAGCAACAGGCTTGTTTCTCGAAAAGGGCTACGATAGAACCAGTGTTAGGGAGATTGCATCAAAAGCAAAAATTAATGTTGCTTTAATGAACTATTATTTCAGAAGCAAAGAAATGCTTTTCGAAACAATTATTAATTTACTAATCGGGAAAACATCCGGTGTTTTAAAAGAAATTTTAGAATCGGATCTTAACTTAGATGAAAAGTTGAAGCAATATACCTGCAAATACATTGATATGTTAATCAATAATCCTTTGCTTGTGTCATTTGTTTTGGCTGTTTTGAATCATAATCCCGAAAAATTGCTCAACCTGAAAGTGACAGATAATCTATATAATTCTGATAAATTTAAAAAGCAACTGATTGATGAGTACAAAAAGGGAAATATCATAAAAACAGATCCCGAGCAGTTATACTTAAATATGCTTTCGATGATTGCATTTCCATTTGCAATAAAAAATATTATTAACGACAGAAACAGTTTTTCACCCAATCAGTTTACTGATTTTATGGAGAAGAGAAAGGAAATAATATACAATACACTAATAAAATCGATTAAGCTTTAATTTAATACATAAATGCTATGAAAACAATTTGTAAAACGAAAAGAAAGATTGATCTGGGAGTTGGATTAGTCTTATTAATGGTTTTGTTTGCATCATGTTCTCCTGAGTATATACCGAATATGGTTAATTCACCCATGTTCTCGAATGCTGGCGAATTTCAGGCCACTGTGGCTACAGGTACCAGTAATTTTGATGCACAGGCTGGATATGCCATAACAGATCATATTGCTGTTATTGCAAATGGGAGTTATGCTGATCAAACAAATGATACTACCGACGAGTTTCATAAACATCTAATCGTGGAAGGTGGTTTAGGCTATTATCAAAAAATTAACTCCGCTGCCCGTATGGAAGTATTTGGCGGTTATGGAGTGGGTAAAATTGAAACATTAGAAGATTATGGTATGGGGCTAGACCCGGTTGATGTACAGTTTAACCGTATATTTTTGCAGCCAGCCATTGGAGCATCAACCGATTTCTTCGATGGGAGTTTTGCAGCACGCTTTGCTATGGTTCAAATGGTGCCGGAAAATGCTCAAACCATATCAAAATCGTGGAATGCTTTTATCGAACCGGTTATAACTGCAAAGATGGGATATAAATATGTTAAAGCCGTAATTCAATTTGGATACTCCTTTCCAACAAACGAAGAAAGAATTGATTACAATCATCAACGATTGATACTTAATTTTGGATTAACTTTTAACATTGGAAGAGATTACACCGACTTATAAATCGGCAGTAAGTTGATTAATAACCTTAGGAAAGTGCTCGTATTCTAATTCGTGCACTTTCTTTGCAATGGTTTCGGGTGTATCTTTATCACTCAACTTACATTTGGCCTGGAAAATGATATTTCCTTTGTCGTATTCTTTATTAACAAAATGTATGGTAATTCCTGTTTCATTTTCCTTATTGGCTTTAACTGCCTCATGAACTTTCATTCCGTACATTCCTTTTCCACCATATTTTGGGAGTAAGGCCGGATGTATATTTATTATTTTATTTGGATACGCATCAATTAAATATTCGGGTATTAACCACAGAAAACCTGCCAGAACAATAAAATCAATAGCATTTTCTTTTAACAGATTCAATACCTTTTGAGATTGATAAAAGTCCGGTCGAGAAAAAATATAGTGTTTAATATTATGATTTATAGCTCTTTGAATAACGTAGGCGTTTTTATTGTTCGAAAAAATTGCTTTGATTTCAAAATTTTTATTTTCTTTGCTGAACTTAATAATGTTCTCGGCATTTGTTCCGGAACCGGAAGCAAAAATTGCTAAATTGCTCATGTTAAGTGTTTTGTTTGTGGTTTTATGTTCTTTGGATTACACAATTTTTAAAAAATTAGTACAAAAATGGCTTTTAAAATTCAAAAAAAGCTATTTTTGCTACAAAAAAATAGAGAAATATTTTTGATTTATCACAGTTAATTATATTTCTTTGCACTGTTAAAATTTAAACTTAATTATTAATTAAAATTTAAAGTTATGTCTGATACTGCATCAAGAGTAAAAGCAATTATCGTTGATAAGTTAGGAGTTGACGAAAACGAAGTTACACCAGAAGCTAGTTTTACTAATGATTTAGGTGCTGACTCTCTTGACACTGTTGAGTTAATTATGGAATTCGAAAAAGAATTCAATATTTCTATTCCAGATGATCAAGCTGAAAACATCAGTACTGTTGGTGATGCTATCAATTACATTGAAGAGCACGCGAAGTAATTTTTAATATTTCAAAAAAAATCTTGTTTTAAATTTAATTGTTATGGAATTCAGACGTGTTGTTGTAACTGGCCTAGGAGCAATTACCCCTATTGGGAACAATGTTGAAGAATATTGGAAAAACTTAATGGATGGAGTAAGTGGCTCTAACCTTATTACTCACTTTGACGCAACAAAATTTAAAACAAGATTTGCTTGCGAAGTAAAAAACTTTGACCCTAATCAACATTTTGATAGAAAAGAAGTTAGAAAACTGGATCGTTTTGCTCAGTTTGCAATGGTTGTAGCCGAGCAGGCAATCCAAGATTCTAAACTCGATTTAAATGCTATCGATCTTGATAGCGCAGGTGTTATTTGGGGTTCAGGAATTGGAGGTATTAATACCTTTTTGGAAGAAGTAAGGAACTATGTTAATGGTGATGGAACACCAAGATTTAGTCCTTTCTTTATTCCAAAAATGATTTCTGACATTGCCTCGGGTCATATTTCAATGAAATATAGCTTTAGAGGTCCAAACTTTACTACTGTTTCTGCATGTGCTTCTTCTACCAATGCGATGATCGATGCATTAACCTATATTCGTTTAGGAAAAGCCGATGTTATTATTACTGGTGGATCAGAAGCTTCTATTAATGAAGCAGGTATGGGGGGATTTAGTTCCATGCAAGCCATTTCATCCAGAAACGATGAATTTGAAACAGCATCTCGTCCATTCTGTAACACTCGCGATGGATTTGTTATGGGCGAAGGTGGTGCAGCTCTTATTTTTGAAGAGTTAGAACATGCTAAAAAGCGTGGAGCAAAAATTTATGCAGAAGTTGCTGGTGGTGGTTTATCAGCTGATGCATACCACTTAACGGCCCCACATCCGGAAGGCTTAGGAGCCATGAACGTAATGAAGAATGCACTTAAGGATGCAAATATGAATGCTGATGAAATTGATTACATCAATGTTCATGGTACTGCAACTCCTAGAGGCGATGTAGCTGAGTTATTAGGCATTAAAGATGTGTTTGGAGAACAGGCTTATAAAATGAATATCAGTTCTACTAAATCAATGACAGGCCACTTATTAGGAGCTGCCGGAGCAGTTGAAACATTAGCTTCGTTATGTGCTTTGGTTAATGGAGTCGTTCCTCCAACAATCAATCATCAAGAGGTAGATCCCGACATTGACCCCAAACTAAATCTAACTTTACACAAAGCTCAGAAAAGAGAAGTAAGAGCAGTGTTGTGTAATACATTTGGATTTGGTGGGCATAATGCTTCGGTTATCTTGAAAAAATATTCCGAATAATACCTTTAGTGCAAAAGCATTTATATCCGTTACGATATTATTTTTCAAAGGATAAAAAGTTTTTTAAGCTGATTTATCAGCTTACAGGAATAATGCCACGCAATACTCAGATTTATAAAGTTGCCTTTACACATAAATCTGCTACCCGATCTTTTAATAATTCAAAGCACTTTAATAACGAGAGGCTTGAATATTTGGGCGATGCGATTTTGGCTTCGATAGTTGCCGAATTCTTATTCTCCTATTTCCCCTATAAAAAGGAAGGTTTTCTAACAAAAATGCGAGCTCGCATTGTTAGTCGTGAGCAATTAAACGAAATTGCCATGGATATGGGTTTGCAGTTTCATATTGTTTCGCACAGCAAAATAAACGGAACCAAAAATATTTATGGAAATGCCTTAGAGGCATTAATTGGAGCACTTTATCTTGATAGAGGGTATAAAAAAACAAAACAATTTATAATTAAACGGCTTATTCATCAGAATATCGACTTGAAAGAAATGTCATTAAAAGATTCTGATTTTAAAAGTCAGCTCATTGAATGGGCTCAAAAACATAAGATCGACCTTGTGTATCATGACGAAGAAGTAGAAAGTACCGAACATAGTAATCTTTATTTTACTTCTGAAGTGATCATAGATAATCATGTGATTGGAAAGGGTAAGGGATTTTCGAAAAAAGAAGCTCAGCAAAATGCATCGAAGGAAGCTCTTGTTTATACCGAGAGTAAGGCAGAGTAAAATTTATTGTCTCTTTTGTATGGTCGTGTTGTGAAATATTTTTACTTTTAGTTCATAACTTGAATTATATGCCAGACAAGAAAAAAATTCACAAGCTAAAGTTTGATCTTGAAGACGACTTTCAATTAATTGGAATCGCTTCGCACGAAAATGATTATCGATTATGCTGGGCATTAAATAAAAAAATGGGTTTTGAGCTTATCAAAAGCAACGACCTTGTTATAACACATCCTAAACATAAAATAGAGATTCACTATTCAAAATATTTCTACGAAGATGAAATGGATTATTTAAACTATAGTTTATTATCCAATAAGTCTGATAAAGGATTTCTCTTAGCCGATCAAAAAAATATTGATTTTATATTAAAAATAAGTGGGAACCCGGATGCTGAAATCTTAAATCAGTTGACTGTTAAATTGAAAAAGATTGACATTGTGATTACTGCGTTTATTTTAGACAATGTGCCGGAGAAGATTCGTAAGGCCCTTATTTTTTAATAAAAGAAAAAGAGAGATCAAAAATCTCTCTATCCCTTTAACCCTAAAATTTAAATCTATCAGACAATCTTTCTTGCATTTTCAATTGTCATGATACAAAAGTACCACAAAGCTTGGTTAAGTTTTTTAAACCTTTGTTAAATAATGTTAAAGAATTCATTTAGAATGCATCAAGCAGTTATATTTGTAAAGCTATGCGAAAAAATATTCTTTGGTTCATAACCGTTGTGCTATCGGTTACTTTGGTAGGATTAATTATTGTTCAGACTTACTGGATACAAAATGCAATTGATATCAAAGAAGAACAATTTAACCAGAATGTGCGAAATGCGCTGGATAATATTATCCGTGAAATTGAAAACAGAGAAATGGTTTACCAGGTTGTGAACGAAATGGAGCCGGTCGACGATATTTCTCCAATAGGCACTCCGTCAATTAATTATAGCACTAATAAACTAAGTCAAAAAGCGTATCAGCTATCAACTACGGATCAGGAAAAAGAAGTTTTTGTTATTCATAAAACGGATTCAATTAGTATTAGCTCTCAATTACAGTCCTTGGGTAATCAGATTATGCAATTAAACTCAAAAACAGGGTTTAAGCTAAACGAAACATCCAACCAAAAAATATTTGGTAATACCGGATATAATATGAGCTTGAACGAAAAATTAAATAATCGAACCATTTTTATTGAAAATGTAGTAAACAAATACATTCAGGTTGATATTGAGCTTGAAGACCGCATTAATAAAGACATTCTGGAAGAAATTATTGACCGGTCCTTAAGGAATCTGGGTATTGATATAGGATACGAGTATGCCGTATCTAAGAACAATTACAAAACAATTTATAAATCGGATGATTACAAAGATGATGCAGAATTTAGGAAATTCGCCGGAAAATTATTTCCCAATGATGTTTTTGTAAAGAATAACTACATCTACCTTTATTTTCCCGAGCAACGCAATTTTATTGTGCGTTCAACCGGTTTTATGGCATTCTCGTCGGTGTTTCTCACTTTGGTTATTCTGGTAGGGTTTTCATTAACAATACATATTATGTTTAAACAAAAGCGTTTATCGCAGATAAAAAACGATTTTGTGAATAATATGACCCACGAGTTAAAAACACCAATTTCAACCATTTCGCTTGCTTCGCAAATGCTTAAAGATGATAGTATACCGGTAGAATCGAAAAATATTGCTTACATCTCAGGCATTATTGACGATGAAAGCAAACGATTAAGCTTTCAGGTTGAGAAGGTTTTAAAGACAGCGCTTTTCGATCAGGGACAAATGAAACTTAAGCGCAAGGAACACGATGTGCATCAAATTATAGAGAATGTAATTAAAAATTTTGATATCCAGGTAAAATCAAAAAACGGACAGTTGATTAAGAATCTTTCTGCTAACAAATCAATTTACCTGGTTGATGAGGTACATTTTACCAATATAATTTTTAACTTGCTTGATAATGCTGTAAAATATAGCAATGGTGTACCGGAAATTATTGTTTCTACACGCGACAATAACAAAGGGATGTATATTGCTGTATCAGATAAAGGTATTGGTATCAAAAAACAAGATCAAAAAAGAATTTTTGATCAGTTTTTTAGAGTTTCAACCGGAAATGTGCATGATGTGAAGGGTTTTGGTCTGGGGTTGAGTTATGTAAAGAAAATAGTAGATGCCCATAATGGTAACATAAAATTAAGTTCTGAATACAGAAAAGGAACCACTTTTGAAATATTTATCCCAAATCATATAGAAAATGGAAGAAAGTAACGTAAAAATATTATTGGCTGAAGATGATGAGAATCTTGGAGCTTTATTGAGAGAATACCTTGTTGCAAAGGGATTAAAAACAGATTTGTTCGTTAATGGCGAGCTTGCTTTAGAAGGGTTTAAAAAACAAAGCTATGACCTGTGCATTCTCGATGTGATGATGCCAAAAATGGATGGATTCACTTTAGCAAGAGAAATAAAAAAAATAAATGCCAGTGTTCCATTTATTTTTTTAACAGCAAAATCATTAAAAGATGATGTAATAGAAGGTTTTAGTCTGGGTGCGGATGATTATATGACCAAGCCATTTAGTATGGAAGAACTTCTTTTCAGAATAAAGGCAATTCTTCGACGTACCACAAACAGTTCGAGCGAATCGCACAATAATTATACCATTGGTAAGTACGAATTCGATTCGCAAAAACAAATACTCAAATACGACGGGAAAGAACAAAAATTAACTACTAAAGAATCTGAACTCTTGCGTTTGTTGTGTAATAATATGAACAATGTACTGGAAAGAAATTTTGCGCTTAAAACAATTTGGCAGGAAGATAGTTACTTTAATGCACGAAGTATGGATGTTTATATTACCAAATTGAGAAAATATCTAAAAGAAGATTCATCGATTCAAATTTTAAATATCCATGGTAAAGGATATAAACTGATTGTTTAAAATACGAGTTATGATTAATGCCAGTAAAACTGAATTAAGAAAAATTATTCGTGATAAGAAAAAGCAATTTTCTTTAGCCGAAAAAAAAGAAAAATCGGCTGTGATTTTTAATCAAATCGAATCACTGGAGCAATTCCGGAATGCCAAAACCATCATGGCCTATTGGTCGATGGATGATGAGGTCCATACGCACGACTTTGTTTTGAAGTTTTTAGGTAAAAAGCAAATTATTCTGCCTGTTGTAAAAGGAGATGTGCTGGAGTTAAAAGAGTTTACCAGTAAAACCAACATGATGATAGGCGAAAGTTACGGAATAAAAGAACCCGAAGGTGAACCTTTCAATGAGATTGATAAAATTGATCTGATTATTGTACCGGGTGTTGCTTTTGATGTAAAAAATAATCGTTTAGGGCGTGGTAAAGCCTATTATGATAATTTACTGATAAAAACACGAGCTTTAAAAGTTGGTGTTTGTTTCGATTTTCAGTTACTGAACTCAGTTCCCGTTGAGGAACACGATGTTAAAATGGATTTAGTTATTACCGATTTTAATAATGGCTGATAGAACAATTCATTCTAAATTTTTATTTCAAGATGTAAAATTTCCAATCGGCTATTGTTCACCTGTAATAATTGCAGATTCGTTAAAAACACCGGAGAATTTAGGAAATATCATCAGATTAGCCGATAATGTCGGCGCAAAAAAAGTATTATTCGTTAATGTAAACGAAAGTATAAGAACTTCGAAGATTAAAAAAACAGCTTCGTCGAGCTATAATTCAGTAGACTGGGAGTTTTGTGAGATTACCGACTTCTTGAAAAAAATTCCGAAGGATTATGAACTGGTAGCCATCGAAACAACAAGCGATTCAGATAACCTTTATAAAACAAAATTGCCTTCAAAAGTTGCTTTCGTGGTGGGCAACGAAATAACAGGAATCTCTGATGAAATATTAGAGCAGTGTCGAAAAATAGTTCATATACCAGTGTTAGGAAAAAATACATCTCTAAATGTATCTCACGCATTGGTACTTGCATTATTTGAGTGGCAGCGTAATACATTAGCTTATTAAGTAAGAACGTTAAAGTTGCATTAGTTTTATTAAACAATTAATTATTTGTAGTAACTTTAAGCTACTAAAAATTGATTTAAACTAACAACAAAATCATGAAACTTTATTACCCTTATTTTAACTTATTTTACCGTAAAGGGACAACAAATTATCGCCTGGATGTATTGGTGAAAATACCAGGAAATTGCGAGAAAGAAGTAATTGAGCAAAACTTTGTGAATGATTACTGGGAAGTGCGAATTAAACTAAAAGAAAATAAAGAGCTGGATGCCTTTAAAGAGAAAATAGAGGAATATAAAATTGACCTGGCTCCAAAGGATGTTAAGCAATTAGAAAAAATAAAAATTATTGTGAAGAATTACGATAATATGTTACGAAACGGAGAGCCCGATGGTGAAGGATTAACCGGATCGGGTAATGGCGAACAAGAATAATTTATAAATGCAGAATTATACACGATCGATTATAGTACTTATTTTTTTGGTAAGTATTTCATGTTTTACTAGGGCTTCTGATGATCTCGACAGCCTTAGAAAAGCAATCGATTTAATGCCTGATGATACAAACAAGGTTATAAAACTTAAAGACTTATCTTATTCTTACCTTAAATATCAGTTAGATACATCTTTATTCTTAAGTAGACGATCTGTGAAACTGGCGCAGGAGTTAAATTATAAACATGGTTATGCAAGCAGTTTGAATCAGCTTGGCCTGGTTCATAAATACAAGACCGAGTATGATTCGGCTTTGTTTTATTACAAGAAATCATTCGAGATTTTCGATGAACTTAAGAATGATAAAGAAAGAGCCAGTATTTTAAACCGAATGGGGAATGTTTATAAGCGTTTTGGCCAATACGACCTGGCATTGGAAAGTTTTATGCAGAGTTTGAATTTTTTTAGAAATATTGAAGATTCGGTATGGATGTCGTCCGTTCTAAATAACATTGGAATACTTTATAACGAAAGAGGTGAGTTCGAAAAATCATTAGAATACCAGTTAAGCTGTTTAGATATTCAACAAAAGCTAAACGTGAAAAACAGAATCCCGATTACCATGATGAATATCGGTAATAATTATATGTCTTTAAAAGAGTATGAAAATGCCCTATCCTTTTATCAAAATGCCCTGGATTTAGTGGGAGAAAAGGGCAATAAATACGATCGATCGATGCTTTTGCATAATATTGCAACCATTTATGAGAGAATAGAAAAAACATACGAAGCAAGGAAATATTACTTAAAAGCAATTCAGTTAGAAAAGGAAATAGATCACAAAGAGATGCTGGTGTTCTCCTTACAGGGGATGGGTAACACCTTAAAAAGAGAAGGTAATTTTATTGATGGAGAACGCTATTTGTTACAAGCATTTCAATTGGCAGAAGAAATAGGTGATATGCATAGAAGCCATAGGTTGTCCAGAAACTTATACGAATTTTATCAAGATTGGGAGAAGTATAAAGAAAGCCTTGTGTTTCTTAAGAAATATGTCGATATAGAAGATAGCATTTTTAATTCGGAGAAAAAAGCCCTGATCGTTGAGTTGGAAGAAAAATTCGAAGCTCAAAAAAAGGAACAGCAAATAGCATTTCTCGAGAAAGAAAGTGAAATTCAAAAATTAGAGATCCAACAAAGGGAAACAGAAACAAAACAAAAAGCCTTCCAGCGCAATATGTTATTGATTGCTATTGTGTTAGCGCTGGGCTTGGTGGCTTATTTCTACGTAGAGAATAAAAAGAAGAAAAGAATTAACGAGATCCTGATCGATCAAAAAGAAGAAATAACTGCACAGCAGAATGAAATTGAGAATCAGAATATAAAGCTTAAAGAATCCAATAATACAAAAGATAAGCTTTTCCAGATTATTGCGCATGATTTAAGGAGTCCGATTGTTTCAATGGAAAGTATTACCCAGTTAATTCCATACTGGATAGAAGAACAGGATTATGAATCCTTGCAGAGATTGTCAAAAACACTCGAGGTTTCGGTTCATAATGTATTATCTTTAATCGATAATTTGTTAAATTGGGCATTAAGCCAGCAAGGTAAATTTCCGCACAAACCAGAAAACCTGAATGTAGTTGATGTTATTAGAGAAACTGTAGATGTGTATTTGCCTATTGCCAGGGTTAAAAAAATCCATCTGGAGTTTAGTCCCATGAAAAAAATAATGGTATTCGCCGATAAGAATATGCTATTTACTGTACTGCGGAATCTGTTAAATAATGCGGTTAAATTTACGCCCGAATATGGTAAAATTGTGGTCGGTATCGATAGTAATCAGCAATTTGCAAAAGTTTGGGTTAAAGACTCTGGTGTTGGAATTCCTGAAGATAAAAAAGACATGGTTTTTGAGCTGGCTAACGGCAACACCAAAGGTACCCATGGAGAAACCGGCAAAGGATTAGGCCTTTTCTTTTGTAAAGAATTTGTGAATTTAAACAATGGTGATATATTTATTGATAGTAGTCCGAAAAATGGAACAACTATTACATTTACCTTACCATTATTTAATATTCCCGAAAATTAAAAATCTGTAACGAATCATCCGTTTTCTAAAATTCTATTTTTATTTTTGTTAAACTATTTATAAAATCATAAAAGCATGGCAAAAAGAGATAACGCAATAAAAGATATAATTGAACTAAGCGATTTAGAAGAGGTTATTGGAAAGTGTAAAATATGTCGTGTGGGCATGGTGGATGGAGACGAGCCGTATGTTTTGGCAATGAATTTTGGCTACGAAGACCAAACTGTGTGGTTGCATTGTGCTAAAGAAGGTAAAAAAGTAGAAATACTAAAGAGAAACAATAAGGTGTGTCTGGAGTTTGACGCCGATCATAAGCTATTTGCACGACATGAGCATGTTGCATGTTCGTGGCGGTTTGCTTACAGAAGTGTTCTTATTCATGGAAATGCTCTTTTTGTTGAAGACTATGACGAAAAGATTAAAGGATTGAATATCTTCATGAAAAACTATTCGGATGCGGACTTTGAGTATTCCAAACCTTCGGTAGATAATATTTTTATAATAAAGGTTCCGGTTGGATCTATTACAGGCCGATCGTTTGAATATTAGCAGGCAGAATGAGAAAGATTAAAAATCCTTACACAAACCTTGAAGGTTATAACTGTTTCGGTTGCTCTTCGAAAAACCACCTGGGCTTACAAATGGAATTTTTTGAAGATGGCGATTATATAATCAGCAACTGGACTCCGAAACAACACCTTGCAGGATACGGAAATGTGCTTCATGGAGGAATACAATCAACTATTTTAGATGAAATTGCCAGCTGGCTTGTTTATACGAAAGTAAAAACAGCTGGTGTAACAGCAAGTTTGAATGTAAGATATAAAAACACCGTGTTCACCAATAAGGGAAGCTTAACGGTACGAGCAAAATTAACCGATCAGAATAAAAAGTTTGCCACCATCCATGCAGAGTTGATGGATCATGAAAATAAAGTTTGCTCGGAAGCAGAAGTGAAATATTTCTTATTTCCATTGGAAATTGCGAAAAGCCGATTCCATTACCCGGGGCACGAAGCGTTTTTTGAAACTTAGGATAACAAAAATAATTTTAAAGACTTACGTTTACGAATCAGTTCAGGATCATTCACAGTTTATTCCTGACTGATTCTTTTTTTTTGTAAAACAAAAACTTAGAATTAAATTTGACAACTTAAATTGTGGGGTTTGATGTTAAATGAAAAAGACTTTTCTCTTAATGTTGTGTCTTGTTTGTTCTACAGTTCTTTTCGGACAGGATAATGTAACAGCTAAATTTTTTGGACTAAGTTTTCATCCCGATGGTGATGTAAACGCCGATAATATGCCAACCAAGATTGACAAAAACGGTTTTATTGTTGTAAACCTGGGTTTATATTTTGGGTACGAAAAATTCTTTCATAAGGATAAATTATCCTTTAAAGTAATTAATGCATATTATTCCGATTGCGGAGGTTTATTCTCCGGATTACTGCATGTTGGTTTTAGGGGTGTTATTCTGGATAAAGGCCGTTTTTCCATTAACGGCGGTTTGGGGCCAACGTTTATTTTCCGCAGAAGTTGGTATTCAAAATTTGATAATTACATAAATTCCGGATTTTATAATGGAAACGAAACCGATTTTTGGCAATATAAGTATTTATGGTATGGTGGCGAGCTGGAGTTTAATTACAGGCTGAATAAGCACATCGACCTTTCAACAACTTTTATTCCGGGTTATCCTAAATTGCTGGCACTATCTGTTGGAGTAAGATATCGCTTTGGCGTAAAAACTAAGTTAAATCAAAATGATAAGCAAGTGCATCTGTAAAACCACTTTCCTGATTGCTTTTACAAACCGGAAACTTACTTTTTAAAAACTCCGGAGAATTTTCAACAACAAATTTATGCCTGGTAAATTCCAGCATATCCAGATCGTTATAGTCGTTTCCAATACTTATTGTGTGCTCTTTGCTAACATTTAATTGATTGCAGAGCCACTCAATCCCGTGTCCTTTCGAAACTGATACCGGGAAAATCTCCATCCAGATGGAGTCTCCATCTAAAGGCGATGTGGTTCTGATAATTTTTATGTCAGAGAATTTATTCTGGATTTGCTCAAAAAGCTTAATATCATTCGGAAATACGGCTAAAATCTGGCAAGCATGATCATATTTTTCCGTTGTGGTGTTTAGCTCATAAGCAAAATCTTTGTATACCCCAATTCTGCGTTCAAAATCGGCATTATGAACTTTACTTCTGTGATACAAAAATTTATGGTTGTCAGGGATCACTTCATGAATCATAAAATCAACCTGATGGCTTATTAAAATCTTTGATATTTGTTCTACTTCAAAACCAGGTAAATATTGTGAATGTATGAGCATTCGTTTTTTCCAATCGTAAATTCCGGCTCCCGACGAAAAAATCAAATAATCAATTGGAAAATCGGGAGGAATAACCTTGCTAAGCGAGAAAAAGTTACGGCCTGTGGCAATCACTCTGGTAATGTTTTGTTCACCAAGCCAATATAACGATTTCATATCCTTTAAACTTACCTGATGATTATTGTTTAAAAGAGTTCCGTCTAAATCAGTAATTACCATCTTAATGCGATTATCTGCCATTTTGCTTTTTTGTCTGGTGTTATTTTGACAAATCTATATGTTTTAACAAAATTATACCAATAATTTGATGTTTAGCTTTAATATTCCAATCTATTTATTGGCAATATTGCTTTAATAAATATTAAGAAAAGAAAACGGGATTTAAAATAAACCCTGGTTATAAAATATTAATTTTGTAATCGCATTCAGAAATAACAATGGGCCAAGATATTAACAAGTTGATCTGAGAACCTTTTGTGATTGAGTTTGTTAGTTACGTAATGAAAATAAAAACAAAAAAGATAATGAGTAATCCGTTTTTTACCGATTTAAATCAAATCATCGATTTTAAAAAAATAAATAAGCATCATGTTAATGATGCAACAGCTGTTTCTATTGCCAAGGCAAAAACAGATTTGCAAATGATAATCGATACGAAGGAAAAACGATCTTTTGAAAATACCATGTTGGCTTTAGACAATATCTATAACGATTTGATGAAAGTAAACGAAGTTATTTCTTTGCTGGCATATGTGCATCCCGATGATGAGATTCGAAACGAGTGTTTGGCAAAAATTTCAGAGTTTGGCAAATTTTTTAATGAGATAAGCTTAAACGAAGAATTATATCAATCGGTTAAAGAATATTCATTGACGGGCGAAGCTATGAAATTAGAAGGTGCCCGTAAAAAGTTTTTAAAAGAAACCGTTGAAGAATTTGAACGAAATGGCTTCGCATTGCCTAAAGAAAAAAGAGATGAGCTTAAAACCTTAAAGGACAAATTATCGGATTTGGGAATTCAGTTTGATTCCAATATCAGTTCTTTCGAAGATTATTTAATTGTTACCGAAGATGAGATTGATGGTTTGCCCGATGATTACAAGAAAACACATCGACAGGATAATGGAAGCTACAAAATTGGAATGGAATACCCTTCCTATGTGCCGTTTATGAAATATTCCAAATCTGATAAGGCGAGAGAACAATTGGCTAAAAAGTTTAAAAACATTGCTTCTGATAAAAATCTGGAAATCTTAAAACAGATATTGCTTGAAAGAGAAAAAGTGGCAAAGTTGTTAGGCTATAAAACTTATGCCGAATATAGAACCGAAGACAGAATGGCTAAAAATCCTAAAAATGTTTGGGATTTTGAAAACCGGTTGAAAGAGAAAGTCAGAGAAAAAGCAATAAGAGATTATAATGAATTGGTTGAGATAAAGAAGGCTTACAAAAATGATAAGCGTATTGATTCGATAGATTCGTGGGAAGCAGCATTTTACAACAATATATTGTTAAAAGAAAAATATCAGGTTGATAACCAGAAGTTAAAGGAATATTTTGAAGTAGGTAATGTAATTGACGGATTGTTTAAAATTGCACAGCATCTATATGGTGTAAAATTCGTAGAGACAGAAAAACCATCGGTTTGGCACGAGGATGTTAAGCTTTTTGAAGTAACAGAAAACGATAGAACGATTGCTCGCTTTTATCTGGATCTGTATCCACGAAAAAATAAGTATAACCATGCAGCCATGTTTGGCATGATTCCCGGCAAAAAAGTCCTAAGCGAGTATCAAATTCCAACAGCAAGTCTGGTTTGTAATTTTCCGAAAGCAACTAGCGAATTGCCGGCACTATTACCACACAACGATGTGGAAACATTTTTTCATGAGTTCGGACATTTAATGCACGACTTATTAACCGGGGCAGAACTTGCATCGCAGGCCGGAACGAATGTAGCCCGAGATTTTGTTGAAATGCCATCGCAAATTTTCGAAAATTGGGCGTGGGATTATGAATCACTCAAGTTGTTTGCGAAACACTATGAAACGGGTGATATTTTACCAAAAGAATTGCACCAAAAAATGCTTGCTGCCAAAAAGGTAGGTTCGGGTTTGCATGTATTACAGCAGATATTCTATGGTACCTTAGACATGACTTATCATGATAAATATGATCCAAACGGAAATGTTTCTACAACAGAGCTTGTAAAGAAACTACAAAACGAAATAACCCTGTACAAATTTCAGGAAGATACGCATTTCGAAGCCGGATTTGGCCACTTGAACGGATATGCAGCCGGTTACTACAGTTATTTGTGGGCGCTGGTTTTTGCCGAAGATATGTTTTCTGTTTTTGAAAAAAATGGAATATTAAATCAAGAGATGGGATTAAAATTGCGAAAAACTGTTTTGGAAAGGGGATCGACCATCGATGAAATGGAAGTTGTAAAAGAATTTCTCGGTCGTGAGCCAAACGACGAAGCATTTTTAAAGTCGATTGGTTTATAAACCGGTAATAACTTTAAGATATTTAGCTGTTCTATTTTTGAACAGCTTTTGTATTTTTACATATAAAGAATTTTGTATCAAAAAATCTTATATGAAAAAGGACGATAATTTTTATAAATACCTGGAAGGCTGGCTTTCTATTTTTGTGAATATATTTTTGTTTATCCTTAAATACTGGGCTGGTGTTGTTACAGGTTCTATTGCTATTATTGCAGATGCCTGGCATACACTTTCCGATTCGTTAAGTTCTGTTGTTGTTTTGGTTGGAGTAAAGGTTTCGAGCAAGCCGGCAGATAAAGAACATCCATTTGGGCACGGACGCGCAGAATTAATTGCTTCAATTATTATTGGGATGTTGCTTGCGGTAATTGCATTCAAATTTGTTCTCGAAGGAATTGATAAACTAAAGCACCACGAGTCGGTTCAATATGGAACTTTTGCTATTGTTGCAACGGTAGTGTCTATCGTGGTAAAAGAATTAATTGCTCAGTTTGCGTTTTGGGCAGGAAAGAAAACAAAATCGGTAACATTAAAAGCAGATGGTTGGCATCATCGTACTGATGCAATATCATCAGTAATAATTTTAGTTGGTATTTTTTTAGGGCCTTACTTTTGGTGGATTGATGGTGTTTTAGGTATTGTTGTTGCATTGATGATTTTTTATGCTGCTTACGGAATTATTCGCGATGCCAGCAGCCCATTACTTGGTGAGGTGCCGGATGATGAACTTATGGAAAGGTTAACATCTTTATCAAAAGAAAAAGTCGGATTCGATGCAAAAGTTCATCATATTCATATGCATCGCTATGGAAGCCATACAGAACTTACCTTTCACATAAAACTGCCGGAAAAAATGCCTTTGAATCAAGCTCATCGGATTTGTAATGAGATAGAGAAGGAGCTGAAAAATAAGGATAATATTTTTGCAACCATCCACGCTGAACCTTCCTGATGTTCAGGCATTATGATGTATCTATAAGAAATAAAATGATTTTTTTTGCATACGCGTTTCATAAATTGAAATTTTATTTATCTTTGTTCGGTATTTAACGAACAGTACGATAATGAAAAATGAAGTGATCAGTGAAAAACAAAAGCGTCTGGCCCGATATGCAAAAGCTATGGGACACCCTATTCGCTTATATGTTTTAGAAATTCTTTCGAAAGAAAGTTGCTGTTATAGTGGCGATTTATCTGAGATTCTGCCTATTGCCAAATCAACATTATCGCAACATTTAAGAGAACTAAAAGATGCCGGATTAATTCAGGGCGAAATAGAATCACCTAAAATTAAATATTGTGTAAATAAAGAAAATTGGGAAGAAGCAAAAGGCTTGTTCAGAAAATTCTTGCAACTGTAAAAAAATTTAAATTATACATTCGCAATTTTACGAAATACGAACAAATAAAAAAGTTAATCATGGAAATAAAAGTATTGGGTACCGGCTGCCCTAAATGTAAAACGCTGGAAAAAACAACCCGGGAAGTTGTTGGCGAAATGAATATCGAAGCGAACATTTCAAAAGTGGATGATATCATGAAAATTATGGAATATGGTGTAATGCATACGCCAGCCCTGGTAGTTAACGAAAAGGTAGTTTTCTCGGGGCGAGTTCCATCTGCAAACGAAATAAAAGAATTAATCACTAAAAACGCATAAATTATGAAACTTATTCATTTTTTTACCATTGCATTGATTGCCGTAAGCATTAACTTTTCGTGTACGGCACAGGCCGATAAAAAAACAAAAGAAGAAACAGCTGTAAAAGCCGAAAATGTAGAAGTATTCTATTTTCATTACACTCGTCGTTGTGCTACCTGCAATGCAGTAGAAGATGTTGCCAAGGAAGCTATTGAAGAGTACTATGGCAATGATGTTTTCTTTGTGTCCTACAATCTTGATGAAGATGAAGGTAAGCAAAAAGCAGAAGAAATTGGCGTGTCTGGCCAGACCTTAATTATTGTAAGTGGCGAAAATAAAATCAATATTACCAACGAAGGTTTTATGAATGCCAGATCGAATCCTGATAAACTGAAAGAAATTATAAAAGAAAAAATCGATCCGCTGGTTTAACCTAAGTTTTTATGGAAGAGTTTTTAAGTAATTTAATGAGCAATAGCTCGTTACCAATACTTTCTGCCTTTTTGCTTGGGCTAATGACTGCAATTAGCCCTTGCCCATTAGCTACTAACATTACTGCGATTGGTTTTATAAGTAAGGATGTTGAACACCAGAAAAAGGTGTTTAGAAACGGGCTGGTTTATACTTTAGGAAGAGCAATATCTTATACATTGCTGGCTGTTATCATTTTTATCGGAGCCGATCAGTTTAAGGTATCCGGATGGTTTCAGCAATATGGCGAAAAGATTTTGGGGCCCTTATTAATAATAATTGGTTTATTCATGCTGGATATACTTAAGATTAAATTTCCCGGCATGAGTGGTTTAACCAAACGTTTCCAGGAAAACGGAACAAGCAATTACTGGGAAGTTTTATTATTGGGAATTGTATTTGCTCTTGCTTTTTGCCCATACAGTGGTGTCCTTTATTTTGGAATGTTAATTCCGATGACCATCAGCAGTGCGTCGGGATTGTATTTGCCTGTTGTTTTTGCACTTGCAACCGGAATTCCGGTTATTATTTTTGCCTGGTTGCTTGCTTACACTGTTTCTGGTGTTGGTAAATTGTATAATAGCTTGAAGGTTTTCGAAATTTGGTTTCGCCGGATCATATCTGTTGCATTTATTGCGATAGGTATTTATTATGTGATCATTATATATTTTTAAGATGGAAACAAAAAAAGAATTTAAAATACTATTTTGGATTGCCGCTGTTTTTGTATTCGCCTATTTTATGCCACTCGAAAATGAGCGATTTAGCGGTGCGATTTATGCCATGTTCGACTTGGCAAAATGGTATGCACAGGAACATGTAATTTTATGTTTGTTGCCTGCATTTTTTATTGCAGGAGTAATTGCAGTTTTTGTGAGTCAGGGTGCGGTAATGAAATATTTTGGAGCAAAAGCAAAAAAGTGGGTTGCCTATACGGTAGCTTCAGTTTCAGGAACTATATTGGCCGTATGTAGTTGTACTATTTTACCTTTATTCTCAAGCATTCATAAACGTGGTGCCGGATTAGGACCCGCAGTTGCTTTTTTGTATTCAGGCCCGGCAATTAATATCCTGGCCATTATTTTAACAGCCCGTATTTTGGGTTTTGAAATGGGTGTTGCCAGAATTGTTGGCGCTGTAGTATTTGCCATTGTTATTGGTTCAGCCATGTCGTTAATATATAGAAAAGAAGAAAAAGCAAAACGCGACGAGCAACTTAATTTCCCAGATATACCGGAAAAAAGGCCTATGTGGCAAACTGCTTTCCACTTTTTTACCTTAGTTCTAATTCTTGTTTTTGCCAATTGGGGAAAACCCGGAGAAGGAGTTACAAGTGGAGTATGGTACTGGATATGGGCTAATAAATGGTATATCACGGCTGTTTTTGGAATTTTATTGATATACTCGCTCATTGCAATTCTTAAATTAAAATGGCAATATGTTGCGCTTGCAGCTATTATAACAGCTATTTCGGCTTTTATAAGTTCATCGCCGCTAATTCCGATGGTAGTTGGTATTGCGGCTTTGAGTGTCATTACTTTATTGGATAAAAAAGAGCCTGAAAACAAGGAATGGACTTTATCTACCTGGGATTTTGCCAAACAAATTATGCCACTTCTGGCCATAGGAGTTTTAATTGCCGGATTTCTACTGGGCTCAACGCACGACGATACCGCCATGGCAGGCTTAATTCCAAACGAATGGGTGGCTAATCTTGTGGGTGGTAACTCGGTATTTTCCAATTTCTTTGCTTCAATAGTTGGTGCATTTATGTACTTTGCAACGCTAACCGAAGTTCCGATTTTACAGGGATTAATGGCAGCCGGAATGGGAAAAGGACCGGCGCTGGCATTATTATTAGCCGGACCATCTTTATCATTACCCAATATGTTGGTTATACGCGGTGTAATGGGAACACAAAAAACCATCGTTTATGTTTTACTGGTAGTTGTTATGGCAACCATTTCAGGATTAATTTATGGTGGATTATTTTAATATGATGTAAAAAGTTAAACCCGGTAAGATATGCAGTTACTCATCGCTTTTGCTGTTATAGCCATTATTATTTCTTTTATTGCCGATAAAAGGAAAACATTGGATGGAATAAAAAAAGGGATGATGATGTTTATTAACTTATTGCCGGCCATTATTTCAGTATTAATTTTGGTAAGCATTGCGCTGTTTCTTTTACCACAAGAACTAATCATTAGGTATTTGGGAGAAGAATCAGGTATTACAGGTTACATTTTTGCTGCCACTGCCGGATCCATTGCTTTAATTCCGGGTATTGTGGCTTATCCAATGGCTGGTATGTTAGTGCAATCGGGTGTTGGGTATTCTGTAATTGCAGTTTTCATGACCACTTTAATGATGGTTGGGTTTTTTACTTTACCCATTGAAATTAAGTTTTTTGGAAAAAAAGTATCGCTCATTCGAAATCTGTTATTCTTTATTGCAGCATTACTAATCGGCTCATTTATAAGTTTATTCTACTAATGATGAAACAGTTTATCAAAAATAATAAAATCAGTTTAGCGATTATAGGTATCTTTTTGATATTTACTGTATTGTCTTTTTTATTTGATTACCAGCCGGGTAATACGATATTTCGCGAACACTTTTTTCAATTCCTTAAAGAAATGATATTTTTTCTTCCGGTGATGTTTATTTTGATCGGCCTGGGCGATGTATGGATTAACCGCGATAAAGTAGAAAAACACATTGGTAAAGATTCCGGATTAAGAGGGATTATCCTGGTTATTTTATTGTCTATGGCGCAGGTAGGGCCATTATATGGTGCATTTCCGGTAACATATCTTTTATGGAAAAAAGGGGCAAGCATTCGAAATATTTTTATATACATTGGAGCGTTTTGTACCATTAAAATACCAATGCTTGCATTTGAAATCGGATTTCTGGGATGGAAATTCTCTCTTTTAAGAACGGCAGTTTCAATTCCTGCAATTATTATTATCGGAATTGTTATGGAAAAAATTATCGGCAAAAAATATTTTGAAATTAAACAACCTTAAAAATAAAAACAGATGATACAATTGACAGATAAACCAATATTGCAAGATTTTTACCTTGAAGGAGTAAATCATATCGCTCCAGAAGAAGCGTATCATGCAGTAAAAAGTAATCTCGCCATTTTATTGGATATCCGCGAAGAATATGAGTGGAATGAAAAAATTGATTTAACAGAAGTTTTATATCACCCCATGTCGTTAATTATGGATCGGTTAAAACACATACCTGATGATAAAACGATCGTTGTAATTTGTGCCAAAGGTGAGCGCAGCACAAAAATTGCTAATTTGTTAAACCGTCAGGGATTTAAATCGGTTGCCAATCTGGATGGTGGTATTAACGAATGGAAAAAACAAAATCTTCCAATGGTAAGTGCTGGAAATTCTGGTTGCGGTTGCGGATGTTCTTGTAATAATTAAACTATAAAGAACAATCATGCGTAAGATTTTTAACATCTTGTTAATAGGATTCAGCATTCTGTTTTTTGTTCTGTTATTTATATTTAAAAACAAGTTAAATCAGACTACATCCACGATGATTTATGCACAGTTGAATGAGAACGAAAAACAGGATGTTACTACTTTGGTTGATTCACTTTACAATTATTCAAAAAGCGGATTACCTTACGAAATAACCTTTCTTGAATTCGGTTCAACCGGATGCTCGGCCTGTAAACGCATGGAAAAAGTAATGGAAGAAATTAGGGAGCAATATCCCCAGAAAGTAAAGGTGGTTTTTTATAATATCACAATCCCCAAAAACCAAAAACTGATGAAATATTATGGAGTTTCAGTTATCCCAACACAAATATTGCTCGATAATGAAGGGAACGAATTTTTTAGGCATTCAGGATTTATTTCTGCAAAGGAACTTACACAAAATTTTAAGAAGAATTGATTAGTTTTACTGTCTAATGTGTATTTATTATGACGGAGAAGGAAAGAGATGAAATTGCAGAAGTGATTCTAAGCCAGATCGAAAAATCTGAACAGAAAATTGAAGAACTGAAGGAATTTACTGAACCTATAGCGCCTGACTGTGCTATTGGGCGAGTTTCGCGAATGGACGCTATCAATAACAAGAGTATCTACGATGCAAGTATGAGCAATACCCGCCAACGATTAGAGCAACTTAAGCAGGTTCTTAAACTTACCAATGATGCCGATTTTGGTATTTGTACTAAATGCAGACAGAGTATCCCGATTGAGCGATTAAAAATAAGACCTGAAATAAGACTCTGTGCAAGTTGTTTGAAAAAATAGGTTTTGTATAAATAAGCATTCAAAAAAGCTTTGTGAAACTTGGTGGAAACTTGGTGCAACTTTGTGACACTTCCTTACATAGTTTTAACACAAAGATTCTCAAAGAAAAACACACAATTAGTCTTACGAAGGCAATATCCAATTAAGGACCTTTCTGCAAAATAATCACCCGGTTCTCGATTATTTGTTTTATCTCAAATCCAAAATTTTCTGCAATAAACCGGATCGTATCTTTATGGTAAAAAGTTACATGGGTATTATCATTCGTATAATGCCACAAGTGAAATCGCTCCAAACCTTCCCATAGTTGAGTCATTATGATTAAATAGCCGTTTTCTTTCAAGTGCGATGTAATGGTTTTAATTTCTTTATCAGGATGATAGAAATGCTCAAAACATTCGGTGGCAAAAACAGCATCGTATTTTTTGTCGGGTAGTTCAGGAAAAAACAAAGGATCGTAATCATCACAATATAAACCTTGATTTTTGAGTAAAATGCTTAATGTAGGTTCCGGCCCGCAACCAAAATCAAGGCACTCCTTTCCTGATTGCAAATAATTCATGGCGGGTTTAATCGCCTGGTTTAAAAAATCAACATAACCCTTATCTTCAATTCCATTCGTGTGCTGCAGGTAACGGTATTCTTCTTCTTCAGCGCTTGGTAGATTGTGCTGATACGAGAAGATTAATTTACACACAGGGCAATAGCGGTAATTTTTTCCATCTGTTCCTCTAGCCGTTTCAAATTGTTCTTTATTAAAACATAAGGGGCAATAAACCATGTATAATTATATGTTTTGTTTCTACTAATATATAACAATTATATCAATCAGGATAAGAAGCAATAAAATTACATTTAACACTAATTTAACAATAAAAGATTTTAAAATCTGAATAAATGACGTATGTTTGCGACATAAAACAAAATGAAAAATGACACAAAAAAAATCATCCCTTTTTGAAGAAGATTTGCAGCGCATAGCAGAACTTTCAAGAGTTATGTCTCATCCTGCCCGCCTGGCCATATTGCGATACCTTGCAAAATGCAACAGCTGTATTTCAGGCGATATCAGTAACGAAATCCCGTTAAGCAGAACAACTGTTTCGCAGCATCTACAGGAGTTAAAAAAAGCAGGACTTATACATGGCGAAATTGATGGTTTGAAAGTGAACTATTGTCTTTGTGCCGATTGCATTAAGGATGTTAAGAGCTTAATCGAAGGTTTTTTTAAAGAAATTTCAACAGATCAACCAATTAGATGTTAATGACGAATGGATTTTTTAAAGATAAAGGATTTGAAAATATAGCCAACATGGCTGGCGGACTGGTTGAATGGGAAAGGGATGGCTTACCCTTAAAAAGTGATAAATCGGAACGCTTAAGTGGTTCGTGTGCTTGTATGCTACGAAAAAGAGAAAAAAAATAATTATTAAAATTTAACTAAATGAAAATATTAATTCTTTGTACAGGAAACTCGTGCCGTAGCCAAATGGCTCATGGGTTTTTACAATCGTTTGATAAAAATGTTATGGTCCGATCGGCAGGAACAGAAGCTTCCGGTAAGCTGAACGAAAAAGCGGTAGCCGTAATGAAAGAAATTGGTGTTGATATCAGTCATCATACATCCGATTCGGTTGATTTGTATCTGGGTGAGGAGTGGGATTATGTAATTACAGTCTGTGGCGGAGCAAACGAAGCCTGCCCTGCATTTTTAGGCAAAGTAAAACATCGTTTGCATATTGGATTTGAAGACCCATCGCATGTTACAGGTTCTGAAGATTATATCTGGAGCGAATTTCGACGTGTGCGTGATGAGATTAAGGATGCTTTTTTTAGTTTTTATGAAAATCGAATTAAACAGAACATATCATGAAGAAAAGCGAAAAAGCTTTAAGTTATTTTAACAACAGCTTTAATTGTGCTCAATCGGTTTTTACAACATTTGGACCTGAACTAGGACTTACCGAAGATGATTGCCTGAGAATTGCATGTGCCTTTGGCGCTGGTATGGGTAAGCAGCAGCATGTTTGTGGTGCTGTATCGGGAGCTTTAATGGTTTTAGGTACAAAGTTTGGGAAAGCATTGAATGATCCGGAAAGCAAGAAGGAGTTTACCTACACAGCCGCAGAAGAATTTTTAGACAGGTTTAAGGCAAAGAATGGGTCAATTATTTGTAAAGAATTGCTTCGTGGTTTAAATATGAATGATCCCGAAGAACTTAAAAAAATAAACGAGTTAAAGCTTTTTGAAACTTCGTGCGAAAAATATATCCAGGATGCAGTTGAGATTATAGAAGAGTTATTATCCACAGAATATATTAAATGAGTATTAATATGAATGATATAAAAAAGATCGTACAGGAAAAGTATAGTATTATTGCCAAACAATCCAAAGAGCAAAACGAATCGTCATGTTGTGGTGGTACAAGTTGTTGCGGCGAAGTGGACTATTCTATTTTCAGTGATGATTATTCAAATCTTAAAGGTTATAATGCCGATGCCGACTTAGGATTAGGATGTGGGATACCAACCGAATATGCCGGAATTAAAGAAGGGCACCATGTGCTTGATCTCGGAAGCGGTGCAGGGAATGATTGTTTTGTAGCGCGATCAATTGTGGGCGATAAGGGTAAAGTAACTGGTATAGATTTTACCGAAGCCATGATTGAGAAAGCTCGAATCAATAACAAGAAACTCGGTTACAACAATGTTGAATTTGTTCAGGGCGATATTGAAGATATGCCTTTGGCGGATAATTCTTTTGATGTTGTAATTTCAAATTGTGTTTTGAATCTTGTTCCTGATAAAGAAAAAGCTTTTAAGGAAATATACCGTGTTTTAAAATCCGATGGGCATTTTTGTGTTTCCGATGTGGTTATTTCGGGTATCCTGCCAGAAAAAATTAAAGAAGATGCCGAAATGTATGCAGGTTGCGTTTCAGGTGCAATACAGAAAGGTGATTACCTCAAGATTATTAGAGAAAATAACTTTATGGATGTTTCCATAGAAAAGGAAAAGGAGATTGTTATTCCCAATACGATTATGCTAAACTATCTTTCGATGGATGAGCTACGAAAATTTAAAAAAGAGAAAACAGGAATTTATAGTATAACAGTAAAAGCAAAAAAATAAATTATGGCACAGAATAAACAAATCGGATTTTTCGAAAAATATCTTACCATTTGGGTAGGCCTCGGAATACTTGCCGGGATTGGCATAGGATATTTATTTGGCGACTCAATTGAAGTCATTAGCAGCTTCGAATTTGCTAAAGTAAATATTCCGGTAGCTGTACTTATTTGGTTAATGATTTATCCCATGATGCTTCAGGTTGATTTCTCAAGTATTAAACAAGTGGGGAAAAAACCGCGTGGTGTTGTTTGGACTTTAATCATTAACTGGGCAATAAAACCATTTTCCATGGCATTTTTTGCCTGGGTATTTTTTTCTAAAATTTATGCTGCCTGGATTGATCCTGCGCTGGCTGGCGAATACATTGCCGGTGCCATTATACTCGGTGCTGCTCCTTGCACTGCTATGGTTTTTGTGTGGAGTTACCTAACCGATGGTGATCCCAATTACACATTGGTGCAGGTTTCGGTAAACGACCTTATTATTTTAGTGGCTTTTGTACCTATTGTGGGTTTATTACTCGGAATTACTAATATCAGTATTCCTTACGATACACTGGTAGCCAGCGTTATCATTTTTGTGGTTGTTCCGCTGGTGGCAGGTGTTATTACGCAACGACTGCTAATAAAACAACGCGGTGAAGATTGGTTCAAGAAAGTGTTTTTACCCAAGCTTAAGCCTGTAAGTATTATTGCTCTCTTAATTACACTGGTGCTGTTATTTGCTTTTCAGGGGCAAAATATCCTAAATAATCCGTTGATTATTTTACTTGCTGCTGTGCCATTGGTTTTACAAACTTATTTTATCTTTTTTCTGGCATGGTTTGGTGGCAAAAAACTGAAACTTCCGCATGCTACATGTGCCCCTGCAGCAATGATTGGTGCAAGTAACTTTTTCGAACTGGCAGTAGCTGTTGCCATTGCGCTTTTTGGGCTAAATTCACCGGCTGCTTTGGTTACCGTTGTTGGGGTTTTGGTTGAAGTACCGGTAATGTTGTCGTTGGTGGCGCTGGCGAATAAGTGGAAGTATTAAGAAACAAGAGATAAGTATTAAGTAGCAAGATACAAGTTCGCCTACCGGACAGGCCAATGCCAATAAGTTAAGAATTAACTTCTTGAATTTTATAAGGCTCGAATTATCGGGATCAGCCTGACAATGAGAGGCGAATGTCATCCTGAGCCTGTCGAAGGGTGACATAAGCTTAACTAAATGACATTGAACTGCTGACAGGCAGGTTCTATATAACAGTAACCTAACAACCAGTACATTACACTGTATCTGTCGGAGTTTCCGGAAAAATGAAACCCCTGCCAAAGTATTCAGCAGGGGTTGCAGAGTGTATGTTTATGTAAGCAGATTAACCCAGCTCAACTGAAACAGGGGTAATATTCTGTAAATTGTCGCTCACCGGACATCTTGATTCTACAGCGTGAAGCCATTTTTCAAGAGTTTCTTTGTCGGCATCGCAGGTTGGAATCATCTTAACGACAATGCTTTTGTAACCGGCCCTGTCCTTATCGCTTTTACCAAAAAGCTTGGCTGGGTTGAGGTTACCGCTGATATCGATTTTAAGATCTTTCAACTCAAATCCCATCTCGCTGGCTATTAAGTTACCCATTACGTTAAGACATCCGGCAAAAGCAGCCATAACGTACTCTACAGGATTTGCAGCTGAATTGGTTCCGCCCAAATCTTCTGGTTCATCAACAATAATTTCAAAATTACGTGCTTTAACAATCGTTTTTGCAGCGCTAGCCTTTCGGGCCTGTATTCTAAATTTCAAGTCTGACATAATATTTAATTTTTTAGTTATACAATTACTTATTTAGTTCTCTTTACACTGCAAAGATAGCTGTTAGCGAAATAACAATGAATAAAAATGACATTGGGAATCACTGAAAAGAAATTGCAATTTTTTATTTTAAAAAGTGTAATATTGCTTTTTTAGGAACTTATCAATGGTTTACGATATGGAAAGTAAACATAAAACATGGTACGATTATCTAACTGAGCAACAACGCCTGCAGCTAATTGACAATTCGCAGCTTGTTAACTTTAACAAGGGAGAAACCATTATTAAGCAGGGTACTGCTGCAGACCAAATTCTATCTCTTGAGCAGGGAATGGTTAAGCTAATGATTGAAGATGAGAATCGCTCAACGGTATTTAAAATTCTTTCTGACAATACGTTTATAGGGTTGATGTGTGCTTTTGTAAACCGCACCTTCGATTTTTCGGCTGTGGCCATTGCCCCATCCCAGGTGAGGCTGATTAATCGTAGCTATTTTGAGAAAGCGATCCGTAGTAATGGAGATTTTGCTGTTTATATTACGCAGCAAATGTCGCTAATGACTAACAAAGTGGTACATGATCTTATTCACATGAGCCATAAGAATGCTGACGGGGCAATATGTACCGTGTTGATTGAATTAGCCTCAATATTCAATAGTAATACTTATCAAATGCCTTTTTCGCGTATTGAGCTTGCCAATATCGTTGGCTATTCCAAGGAAAGTGTCATTAGTTGCCTTTCTTCGTTACAAAGGGATGGTGTGATAATTGCTTCCGGCAAATCTATCGAAATTCTGGATATGAAACGTTTGGAAATCATTAGCCGGTTGGGTTGATTATTTACCCTGTTAAGCGTATAAATTCCCTAACTGACGGTTTAAACCGTCAGTTGAAACCTTTAAAGTGTAAAACTCATACTTAAAAGAAAGAAATTAAAAGAATTGAAGCCTCTTTTATCTAAAAAATATTATGCAGAAAAGATTGGCGTTTATGGTTCTTATTCACGTAATAAACAGACAAAAGATTCTGACAGTACTATTTTAGCTTAACCCAGGAAATCATTTGTAACGGAACTTTTTAACCTTAAAAAAGAGCGGTTTTCCACACCGCTCTGTATTTATATTGAAACCCTGAACCCATAA
>CAYVEW010000014.1:0-43948 GCA_964450375.1 uncultured Bacteroidales bacterium | reverse complement strand
GTTGGCAAACCAATAATGGCGGTGATACTTATACAGCAAGCTATACCATTGCAGATGGCGATGATGATCAAAAGCTTTCTTATCTCGATTTAACCGGAATTGAAGCAACCGACCCTGCGGGTAATGTAAGCAATTCTAAAGATGGCACAGTTGAAAAATACATTGATGCCACTTCACCAGTAATATCTTCTGTATATCTGAAAGATATGTCCAAAAAAATTGGAGATACTGATACGCTTTATATAACGATTGCAAGCGATCCGGATTTTGCTTCTTATAGTTTAGTTTCCGGAACAGTGGCAGATTATACTATTTCTTCTATTGAACCTTTTAATAGCACAACCATTCATGCATTTTTTACTATTAACCCAAGAACATTTGATATTGATTCAGCTGCAACAGTGGAAGTTAAAAACTTACAGCTAGCCGATGGTGCAGGCAACAAGTGTGTTGTTTTTGAAGATTTGAATGTGGCGAATGATAATCATGCGATTTTTAGTAAAAGGCCATCAGCAGAAATTTCAGGAAATGATAAAATATGTGATAATGATTCTACTCAGATACCTATATTTTTAACTGGGTATGCCCCTTTCAGTATAACTTATTCTGATGGAACCACAACTAAAACCATAAATTCAATCAACACAAGCTTATATAAATTAACCGTTATAGCCGATCTTGATTTAGGGAATCCGGTAAATTATACTATTACCCAAGTTACAGATGCAACAGGTAATACGAATAATACTGTAAAAGGACCATTTGTTCTTAATATTGATGCTTTACCCAATGCAGCCTTTGTTAGTCCTTTGGATGGTAATGTGTTTGATGTTTCACAAGATACGGTTGACTTAAAGGGTAATTATACTGGTGGTATCTTTTCGGGAGAAGGAGTCTTATCTTCATCCAAACAGTTTAGCCCGAAACTAGCCGGGGTCGATTATCATGATTTATATTATACTTATCAGGATGTAAATGGATGCAGCGATTCAGATACAATAACTGTTCGGGTTATAGAAGGAGGAACCATTACATTCGCTCAGGGAAAGACCACTTATTGTTCTTATACCGATACTTTTAGTGTCATTGGATATAATAATTTAGGAAATCCAGGTACTTTTTCACTTGACGATAATCCAGGAGATGCTTTGGATAACATCTCAACAGATACTGCAATTATTAAACCTGAAAAGTTAAGCGCAGGAACATGGACTCTTCGTTATATTTATGCCGGAGGTGATGATATTGTTACCACATTTGTTGTAGAACAAGTAAACCAGAATGTTGGTTTTGAGTTTATTACAGATTTGTGTGCCGATTATTCACTAATCGAAATTGAAGCACAAAACCTTACTCCTGAAGGTGGTAACGGATATTTTGTGTTGTCGGATGCTGGTGTCGATTTACACAATAGTAATAATGGAAATAATATTGCAATCAATACGGGTGATCTTACTCCGGATGGCACCGCATCAAAAGATTATTTACTTTCTTACCATTACAAAACTCAAAATGGCTGTTCAAGTGATACGTTGGAAAATGCATTTAAAGTAAATCCATTACCTCAGGTAGAGTTACCAATGGCTGCTGTATATAATATTTACGATGGAAAGAAAACGATTACACCATCTCATCCTAATGGAAACTATAGCCCATTGGATTATTGGTCGAATGTTACTTCTACTGCAGCCGATTTTAACCCGGAAGTTGCAGGGCTTGGAAACGACACAGCATGGTATACGTATACCGATGCGAATGGGTGTACAAATACCGATACTGCTTTCTTCCTCGTGAACGAACCTGCTGTTGTAATAGCCGGACTAAATGAATTTGAGTACAACGGAGTTGAAAAAAATCAATATTGTTATTTTAATAGCCAGGCTGATACCATTACTGTAAATCCAATAGACTTAACATGGACAGATAAGAAATTCTTTATCGATAATGTTGAAATCACTCAGTTCTCAACAGATTCTATTTTATTGGATCCATCAAATTATAATGCAGGAAGTCACATAATTAAATACTCGTATAAAGACAATGGTGTTTATTACGAAGTGGATGAAACTTTTTATGTTGACTCTATCGGAACATTTAATTTTACAGGTTTAGATGCCAGTTATTGCGAGGATGATTACAATCCGAATAACTTAATTCTAATTCCTCCAACCGGTGAAGGTGGCAGTGTTATCTATTCGGGTAATGGAATTGTAACAGATGTCTTTATTCCTCTGTTAGCAACAGCAGGAAATCACACCATTACAGCTCAATTTACCAGAGAAACAACAGGTTGTATTAAATACACAAACAATTCAACTACAGTAAATACTTTACCAATTGTTACTTTACCGATGAGTGATGTTTACAACTTTGAAGGAGGTAAAAAAACAATTACACCAACACCAGGTAATGGTAGTTATACTCCACTGGCATTGTGGAGTAATGTAACTCAAACTAATGCAGATTTTGATCCTGCAGCTGCCGGTTTAGGAATAGATACTGCTTATTATACTTACACAGATGCAAATGGATGTACCAATACTGACACGGCAATTTTTAATGTAAGAGAAGCTAAGGCAACTTTTGTAGGTCTTGATCAGCACGTGTATCAAGGTAAAACATATAATCAATATTGTTATTTTAATAGTATTGTGGATACAATAACTGTTGATGTAAATGCCGCTTTATGGACTGATGGTAAATTCTTTATAGATGATATTGAACAGGTTCTGTATAATGCAGATACGATCTTGTTTAACCCTGTGGATTTTACTGCAGGTAATCATAATTTAAAATATACTTATAATGAGAGTGGGGTTGACTACTTTATTGAAACAATCTTTAACATTGATTCCATTGGAAATATTTACTTTACAGGATTAGATCCAGAATATTGCGAAGATGATAATAGAGAAATTACATTAACAGGAATTTATCCTGGTGATGAAGGTGCAATTCATTTTACAGGCAATGGAATTTCAGATTTAGTAGATGATGAATTTGCAAAGTTCAATCCAACTCTGGCATTTTTAGGAAATAATACAATTACCTATACTTTTACAAGAGACTATTCTAATTGTTACAAAGAGTACAATCAGAATGTAGTAATCAATCAGACACCTTATATTGCATTTAGTCCTGATAAAGCTTGTATATCAAGCAGAACAGATTCCGTACTGTTTACATCTGACACACTGGGTGTTGATAATGTGATTAATTGGGATTGGTATGTCGATAATACGGTTACCATTCGCACATCAACCAATGAGAGTCCTAAATTTTCATTGGTAGAGCAAGAAAAGAATTATGTTTTATTAACCCTTACAACCGACAAAGGATGTACATCAAGTAAAGATAGTAGTATTTTTATAGGATCGGTTGTCGATATTGATTTTACCTGGGATAAGGAATGTGATGGAGAAACTGTTACTTTTGATGTGTTGCAAAGTACTGATCCTTTAGGAGTTGATTCGGTAAAATGGACATTCGGAGGAGATGGAACAGAAAACATCGTGGATGTGTATAAACCACAATATACCTATAATGATGCTGGTGGTTACGATGTTACCTATTACGAATATACCAGTACCTGCGGTTTAATATCAGAAACCAAACGTATTATTATTCGCCCTTCAATTACCGTTGGAGAAGAAAATTATTTTGAAGATTTTGAAAACAATCCGGATATAACCGGTTGGGCTGTTGATGTATTAACCAGCACAAGCAATTATTCTTGGGAGTGGGGACAACCACAAGGAACAAAAATAGCTTCTGCGGTAAGCGGATCAAATGCCTACGTAACAAAACTGAATGGCAATTATGCGAACAACGAAAAATCCTATATCTCCAGTCCATGTTTTGATTTTACACAATTACAAAAACCAATGATTCAATTTGACTTTATTTCGGCATTGGAATTATCTCGCGATGGGGTGGTGTTACAATATTCCATAAATAAAGATGTGTGGGAATCAGTCGGAGCCTATGGGCAGGGAATTAACTGGTACAATTCCTTTAATTTAAACAGCAATATTTTGGGTCAGTCTTCGGGGTGGACTGCGAATGGAATATCTTTGAATATTGCAGATACATCCGTATGGAGCAAAGCTAAATTTTGGTTAGATGATGTAGCAGGTGAATCGGGTGTGCGGTTTAGGTTTACACTGGGATCAGATGATTATAATTCCGACGAAGGTTTTGCTTTTGATAATATGTGGATAGGAGATAGAAACAGGCGGGTTTTATTGGAACATTTTGCAAATCCAGCCAGTGAAGATTTTGTAAATGCACAGAGTGTGATCAAAAATATCTACGATGCAAATCCAATGGATATATTTCCTATTCAATATTTTACAAGTTTCCCGGCTCCAAATGAGATAAGTAGCTTTTATACTGCAGGACCAAGTGCCAGATCATTATATTATGGTATTAGTAAAGCGCCTTATTCGGTTGTAGATGGTGGTGATCGAAAATTTAGTTACTCAAGTACCAATACATTAGGAGCAACCGATGTGAATAAGAGAATGCTGGAAGAAGCGCAATTTACAATCGATGTGTATCAAGGTATTGATGGTGATCAATTAAATACAAAAGCTACAATTCGTGCTCTTGATAAGATTGATACCGAAAAACTTAGTGTGCGTATGGTTGTTGCAGAGAGCCCGGTTGAATCTTATATTCATGTTATTAGAACTATGTTGCCTGACCCAGCAGGTATTTTATTCGAAAGAGAATGGGAAATAGGCGATTCCGTTAACGTATATCAGAATTGGTTAATACCCGATGGAGTAGTTAATGAAAATTTAATAACGATCGTTTTTATCCAAAACGAAGAAACAAAAGAAGTTTATCAAACTGCATATACTGATGCATATACTACTATAACCAATATCGACGACCAGGTACAAAAACCACTTGAATACGATTATCTGGTATATCCTAATCCGGTAAACGAACAGCTTACTGTTAAGATTATGAATCCGGTAACAGGTAATTTAACGGTTAATATTATTAATAGTGCCGGAATGCTTATTAAGGTTGAGCAAATTAAAGCAGGAGATATCGATAAATTAATTGATGTGTCGGATATACCGCAAGGAATATATTTCTTAAAGTTAGAAAGCCAAAACAGGCAGTTTAAAACAAAGAAAATAATAATTGAATAGCTTAAGATATATGGAATTAGAGTAAAATCTCTAATTCCATTTTAGTTATTTCTTCTTGATGGCCTCTGATGACGATTTCTCCCAGGGCCTTCTCTTCTTCTGAATTGTCCTTGATCCTGATTATCAATCATTTTCATGAAAAAATCCTGCAAAAGTATTTGCTGTTCTTCATTACAGATGCTTTTTAGTGCTAAAAAATGATCAATGGTATTCAGTTTTAATTCATAATGTAAATCTCCAATGTCTTTTGCAATTTGATTCAAATTTTCCGTATTCGGATTTTTATTAGCAATCTCTTCCAGCATCAGAATCCTGTTATTGTGCAGTTTAAAAGCAATATCTCTTGATTCTTTGAAATATTGTTTGTTAATGCTCTGAAAGGATTCAAATTGCTCGTTACTTAAATTTAATTCATCTCTTAAAAAATAATTCATGCCTTTTTGCCTGGGATCTTCACGAATGAATTCTTCCTGTGTTAATTGCTTATTTTCCTTTATGTTATGAAAAATAATGGTGATAAGAGCTGATAGGTTAATGATTACTAAAAGAATAATAACACCTATTATAACTTGTTTTTTTATTTTTGAGTTCATATACGCTTATTCTTTAATGGTATCTGTGATAAAATAAGTGCTCTCAATAGTTTCTAATTCAAAATCATTTAAATATTGCGATTCTGTAAATAATTCAATATAACCTTCTTCACTCATCTCATAAGATGATAATTGATTTGAACCGCTTGAATGAGAGCCTATTAAAATTCCGACATACACAGCCAATAGAATGCTTGTTAAATAAATAGCTGGTTGTAATATCTTTTTTATAGAGAAAATTCCAAACGTATTTGCTGTTTCCTGTCTGTTTATCATTCTTTGTCTAAGCCGTGTGTAATAAAATGCTTGTTCCGGAATTTCTTTTGTAGGTTTCAGTAAATCTAAACTCAATAATAGATTCCGGTGTATTTTATTACAAGAGTCACATTGATCAAGATGTTGCTGAATGCCTTCATATCGATCTCCTGTAATTTTCTGATGAATAAAATCAGGTAATAATTTGATGACGTTTTTACATTTCATTATAACTCATATTTAATTATTTGACACCATAAAAGCTAAATTATTACACCATTTAATTTTTGTTAAAATAGTCAATAATAAGCTTTTCTAATTTCTTTTTCCCCCGATTAATTAATACTCCCACCTCCGAAACGCTAATGTCCATAATATCAGCAATTTCTTTGTACGATAAATCTTCAAAATGATTAAGTGTGATGGCAATATTTTGTTTTTCGGGTAATTGATGCAAAGCAGAATATAATGCTTTTTTATTCTCGTTTTGTTCCATGTTTTCACTGGCATCCAAAGAATCATCAATGGGATCGATCGATCGTTCTTCATTGTTGAATAGAACATCTAAGCCCGAAAACCATTTTTGTCGTTTTTTGGTTCGCAAAAAATTCAGCGACTTATTCACAGATATCCGGTAAAGCCAGGTAGAAATTTTTGACTCTCCTCTAAATTGATGTATCGATTCGTAGATTTTTATAAAAACATCTTGTGAAATATCCATGGCATCATCATGGCTATTCACGATGTTATAGCAAATGTTAATTACCATTTTATGATATTTTTCCACAAAATACTGGAATGCCTGTTCGTCGCCCTCCGATATTTTATTTAAAACTGTTGAATCGTCCATTAATTAAAGCCTGTTTACTTAATCAGACACCAGAATTGATGTATTATTACAATAAAATAAAACTTTTTTATCTTCTTCTGAACATTAAGAATAGTGATTTGTTTTTACAGATAAAACTATACTAAATTATTCAATTATGTCTTTAGAAACAATTTTTAGTAAATTATGGGAAGATTATACTTCTCAAAATCCTTCTGCACAAAAAGTTTATGATCTGTTTGTGAACGAAGGAGAAAATGTTTTAAATGATCACATCGCTTTTAGGACATTTGACGATCCTCGAGTAAATATTGACGTATTGGCCAGGGTTTTTATTGAAAACGGATATGAACCAAAGGGTGAATATGAGTTTGAAGAAAAACATTTATTTGCAAAACACTATGAGCACCGAACAGATAAATCTGCTCCCAAGGTGTTTATAAGTCAGTTAAAAACAAAAGATTTTAGTGAGTTTTTACAGCAAACAGTAAAAAATTCAATCGATCAGGTATCTGAGAAAGACCTACAATCAGATGAAATCATTTACTCAGGCAATATATGGGGAAAACCAAACTATGATACTTACTTAAGGCTAAAAAACGAATCGGAATATGCCGCCTGGGTTTATGTGTATGGTTTTAGGGCAAATCATTTTACCATCAATATAAATGCTTTAAATAAGTATAATACCATCGAAAAGGTAAATCAGTTTTTAAAGGATAATGAGTTTTTATTAAATAGTTCGGGCGGCGAAATAAAGGGAACTAAAGAACAATTATTACAACAATCGAGTATTATGGCAAATCATATTCGTGTAGAGTTTGTTGAAGGAACATATAGCATACCCGGATGTTATTACGAATTTGCACAACGATATCCCGACGAAAACGGGGAGCTTTACAAAGGATTCATTGCTAAATCAGCCGATAAGATTTTTGAGAGTACGAATTATTATAATAAATAAATCCGGGTACCCCGGATTTATTTATGTTGTTAATAAAAAAATATAAACAATGTAAAAATCATTGTATGCCTTGTGTTTTCTATGATTATATTTGTACTTATTCATCATAATTGTGAATAGTAATTTGTATAATCTGTTGATATAAAGCACAATGATTAAAAAGTATCTTCTAATAATTGTAATAATCCATATTTTTGCTTATCAATTTGTTTATTCTCAGGATGTAGTCCGCCAGTATAACAAGCAGGATCAATGGGTCGATTCGATCATGACTACATTATCTCTTGAAGAAAAGATTGGCCAGTTATTTATGGTTGCAGCCTATTCCAACAAAGATCAAAAACACATAGATGAAATCCTTTATTTGATCAAAAAATACAAAATTGGCGGGTTAATCTTCTTTCAGGGTGGGCCGCAGCGTCAGGCTACTCTAACAAACCTATATCAAACCGAATCAGAAATTCCCTTGTTAATTGCTATTGATGGCGAATGGGGTCTGGGTATGCGTTTAGATTCAACCATAAGCTATCCGCGACAAATGATGCTGGGAGCAATCCAGAACGATTCATTGATTTATCAGATGGGACAAGACATTGCTGATCAAATGAAACGATTGGGAATTCACATCAATTTTGCTCCGGTGGTCGATGTCAATAATAACCCCAATAATCCGGTAATTAATAGCCGCTCGTTTGGCGAAAATCGCGAAAATGTAGCTCAAAAAGGCACTATGTATATGCGTGGCATGCAGGATAATGGTCTTTTAACTACTGCTAAACATTTCCCGGGGCATGGCGATACCGATACTGATTCGCATCATACTTTACCATCAGTAAATCACAATCGTGAGCGATTAGATTCTGTTGAGCTGTATCCTTTCAAAGAGTTATTTAAAGCCAGAGCAAGTGGAGTAATGGTGGCTCATTTAAACGTTCCTGCTTTGGGTACAAAGCCTGATACACCAACTACTCTTACAAAATCAGTTGTTACCGATTTGTTAAAAAACGAGATGGGTTTTGAAGGATTAATTTTTACTGATGCACTAAATATGAAGGGTGCTACAAACTATTTTGATCCCGGTGAAATTGAAGCAATGGCCATTGAAGCTGGTAACGATGTTTTATTATTTCCGGTGAGCGTATCAAAAGCCATCTCAAAAATTAAAAAAAATGTACGAAAGGGAATTATTTCCGAAGAACAGATTAACGAAAGTTGCCGGAAAGTGCTCAATGCAAAATATGTATCAGGTTTAAATTCGTATGATAAAAATACAGATTATATAGAAAAAGAGAATTTGCACAACGATTTAAATAAAATCATTTATCAGGTTACTAAAAAGGATTTGATCAATTCCAGTTTAACTTTAATTCGAAACCAAAAGGATTTGGTGCCAATAAAACGGTTAAAACGTAAAAAATTTGCATCCATTGCTTTTAATACTGATCAGCAAACGGTCTTTCAAACTGCACTGTCCAAATATGCTCAGGTTGACCATTATCTTTTTAATAATCATAATCCGGATTCGATACTGGAAATCTTGGATGATTATAATGTGGTGTTTGCAAGCGTGCACAATACTTCATTGTATCCATCGAAAAACTATAAAGTGGATATCAGAGATTTAATAAGCATTAGCAAATTAGCAGAAAACTCAGATGTAATTTTTACATTGTTTGCTAATCCATATAGTTTGCGAAACTTCCAGGGTATCGATCAAATCAATTCAGTTCTAATTGCTTATTCCGATGAGCAGGATGTTCAATTTGCTGCTGCTCAGGCTATTTTCGGAGCTTTTATTGTGAATGGCAAGTTGCCGGTTGGAATCAACGAGAATTACCCGGTTGGTACCGGATTGGACACTAAAAAAAAAATTAGATTAGCATATGGAATCCCCGAACAGGTGGGGATATCATCAAAAATACTTCAGAATATCGACACTTTGGTCGTTAATGCCATTAACGAAAAAGCAATGCCCGGATGCCAGGTTTTAATTGCCCGTAAAGGAAATGTGGTTTACAATAAAACATTTGGTTATCATACGTATCTTAAAAAGCATGAAGTAAAAGAATCTGATTTATATGATATTGCTTCCATAAGTAAAATTGCCGCTACAGTTCCTTCATTAATGAAATTGTACCAGGACAGTTTGTTTTTTATTGATCATACCTTGGCTGATTATTTACCAGAGCTGGACACAAGCAATAAAGGAGATTTAAATATTACAGATATTTTAACTCACCAGGCTCGCTTAAACGGCTGGATACCGTTTTATTACTATACCTTAACAACTCTGTATCCCGATCAGTTTTTATTGGATAATAAATTTTCAGAAGAATATCCTTATAAAATAGGAAGTCACGCTTTTATGGCAAAGAACGTTGTGTTTAAGGATGGTATTTATAGTTATTTTCCAAAAGATGGATTTACAACGCAGATTGCAAAAGACTTTTATATTGTAGATTCATTCCACGATACCATTTACGATCACATCAGAACATCAGAATTATTACCAGAAAGTAATTATCGATACAGTGATTTGGGCTATTATTATTTTTACAAGATTATTGAAAATATTACTAAAGCAAAGTTCCAGGATTATGTGGATTCTACATTCTATCAGGAGTTAGGAGCGTATCGGACAACTTATTTACCATTAAACAAACTTGATAAATCAGAAATTGTTCCCACCGAAAACGATCAGGTGTTCAGAAAACAATTATTGGATGGCTATGTACACGATCCCGGAGCTGCTATGCTCGGTGGAGTTTGTGGCCATGCCGGGGTGTTTTCAACTGCTAATGATTTGGCAAAATTAATGCAAATGTACCTGAATGGCGGTGTGTATGGTGGAGTTCACTTTTTCGATACAACAACCATCAATTTATTTACAACAGCTCCTTACCTGGATAATGACAATCGCAGGGCACTGGGCTTTGATAAACCACAAATGGATTATTCCAAAGAAGGCCCTACCTGCAAATGTATTTCTGGCAAAAGTTTTGGTCATACCGGATTTACAGGGACCATGGCCTGGGCCGATCCCGAAGAAGAAATTGTATATATCTTTCTTTCAAACAGGATTCACCCTGATCAGGATAACAATAAGCTGATTCAAATGAATGTCCGTACAGATATACAGCAATTGATTTACGATGCTATTATCAAACCCGATACCGCAACGAATGAGCCAGAGCGATAGTATCTATATAACAATTATACTTGCTGTTTTTATAATTTATACCCTTCGGCGTTTTGAGATTTTCGATTTTCTGAAGGTTTTGTTTATGGGAACAGATAAAAAACGAGCCTTAAAACAATTCTTTAGTTCACATTTTAAGTACTTTAACCAATTATCCGATCAGGAAAAGGATATTTTTGTGATACGGGCATATAAGCTTTTGCAAAAAGTCCGGATTATTGGCCGTCAGGACTTTAAAGTAAGCACCGACATTAAATTATTTGTAATTGCTGCCTATGTTCAACTTACTTTCGGATTTAATTTTTATATGTTGCCAAAATTCCGCACAATTCTGTTATATCCTGATGCTTACCAGAATAAAATTACCGGAAAAATGCATTATGGCGAAGTAAATCCCAAAGGGATTGTTGTGCTATCGTGGAAAACACTTTTAAAAGGACATAAAATAACCGACGATGCTATTAATTTGGGATTACACGAAATGGCGCACGCACTAATGCATACCATTATTCATTCCAACGACCACGAAATCGGCTTAGACAGGTATTTGCGCAATATTGTAAATCTTTCGTACGAGGAAATGGAAAAAATAAAAAGTAGCGATAATCATTTGTTTAGAAGCTATGCAGGAACCAATATGTATGAATTTTTTGCAATAGCCGTTGAGAATTTCTTTGAAAAACCCGTGGAGTTTAAAAAGCATCTTCCACAACTATATAATTACCTGGTTTTATTGCTGAAACAAGATCCGGTTTCCGGTAAATTTCGATTCAATCACAATAAAAATATTAAATGGTGGTAATGATATTCGTTATGATTTAAATCGTTTCGAATACCTTTTTACCACCATTTAATTAATTGATGTTTATAGAGTGAGTTATTTCTACAAATCAAAACGATCTGCATCCATTACTTTAGCCCATGCTTTCACAAAATCTTTCACAAATTTTTCTTTGTTGTCGTCTTGCGCATAAACTTCAGCATAAGAGCGTAAGATCGAGTTCGAGCCGAAAACCAGGTCAACACGGGTGGCAGTCCACTTTGTTTTACCACTTTTTCTGTCTATAATGTTGTAAAGATTTTCAGATACTGGTTTCCAGGTATATTGCATGTCGGTAAGATTTACGAAGAAATCATTGCTTAATACACCTTCTTTTTCGGTAAGCACACCATGTTTTGTTCCACTATGGTTTGTTCCCAATACACGCATGCCACCAATCAGAACAGTCATTTCCGGAGCGGTTAATCCCATAAGTTGTGTTCTGTCCAGAAGAAGTTCTTCAGCTTTTACCACATAGTCTTTCTTTAGCCAGTTTCTATATCCATCGTGGATAGGCTCTAGTGCTTCGAATGATTCCACATCTGTCATTTCGTCTGTTGCATCTCCACGGCCGGCATTGAATGGGACTTTAATATTAACACCACCTTCCTGCGCTGCTTTTTCGATGGCTGCACTTCCTCCCAAAATAATTAAATCGGCTATACTTACTTTTTTGTTTAAACCTGCCTGGATTTCTTCTAATTTTGTTAGTACTTTTTGCAGGCGCTTTGGTTCGTTTCCTTCCCAGTCTTTTTGTGGAGCAAGTCGTATTCTGGCACCATTGGCTCCTCCACGATAATCGGAGTACCTGAAGGTTCTTGCACTATCCCATGCAGTATTTATCAGTTCAGTGCGGCTTAAGCCACTGTTTAATAGTTTCGTTTTTAATTCTTCAATCTCAGCTTCTGTTAGCGTATAATCTACAGCCGGAATGGGATCTTGCCAGATAAGGTCTTCTTTGGGAACATCAGGGCCTAAATAACGGCTTTTTGGGCCTAAATCGCGATGCGTTAGCTTAAACCATGCCTTCGCAAAGGTTTTAGCAAAATATTCCGGATCTTTATAAAATCGTTCAGATATTTTTCTGTATTCAGGATCCATTTTAAGTGCCATATCAGCATCTGTCATAATTGGATTTCTGCGTACTCCCGGAACATGCGCATCAAAAGGTTTATCTTCTTCTTTAATGTTGATGGGTTCCCATTGCCACGCACCGGCCGGGCTCTTTTTAAGTTCCCATTCGTGGTTAAGTAATAAATGAAAATAGGTATTATTCCATTTGTCGGGATAAGTTGTCCACGCCCCTTCGAGTCCGCTTGTTACAGTATCTTCTGCATTTCCTTTACCTTTTGGATTCATCCAGCCAAACCCCTGGGTTTCTAACGAAGCATCTTCGGGGCTTGGCCCAAGAATCGATGCATCTCCATTACCATGTGTTTTACCCACCGTATGGCCACCTGCTGTTAATGCTACGGTTTCTTCATCATTCATAGCCATACGCTCAAATGTTTTACGAACGTCTTGTGCAGTTTTCAGCGGATCGGGGTTACCATCAACACCTTCGGGATTTACATAGATTAATCCCATTTGAACAGCAGCTAAAGGATTCTCAAGTGATTCGCGGTTTTCAGCATCGCCGTAGCGATTCTCGGTAGGAGCGAGCCATTCTTTTTCTGCTCCCCAGTAAATATCTTTTTCAGGATGCCAGATGTCTTCGCGGCCACCACCAAATCCAAATGTTTTAAATCCCATAGACTCGTAGGCCATGTTTCCTGCCAGAATGAATAAATCTGCCCAGGATAGTTTATTCCCATATTTTTTCTTAATGGGCCATAATAGTCTGCGTGCTTTATCAAGGTTCACATTATCAGGCCAGCTATTGAGTGGTGCAAAACGTTGATTACCTGTGTTGCTTCCTCCACGGCCATCTGTTGTACGATAGGTTCCGGCGCTGTGCCATGCCATGCGAATCATTAATCCGCCATAATGGCCCCAATCTGCGGGCCACCAGTCCTGACTGTCAGTCATTAACTTCTTCAGGTCATTTTTTAATCCTTCAAAATCAATCTTTTTAAACTCTTCGCGATAGTTGAAATCCTTACCATAAGGATTTGTTTTTGTATCATGTTGATGCAAGATGTCTAAGTTAAGGGCATTAGGCCACCAACTCATTACGGAGCTATTCGTGTCTGTATTTGCTCCATGCATAACAGGGCATTTACCTTTTGCTGATTTGTCCATAGTCGTTTATTTTTAGGTTTACACTTATTTTAAAACCGATTCGTTCACAGACAGAATACAATTTTACGTGCATTTTGTTGTTAACTTGCTTAAAGATAATGAAAAACTTGTGTATTGGCAAGTGGATGATGCGAAGGTAATGCGCTCGTATTTTCAAGGAACCTTATTAACAGAGATGCTTAATGCTTTTTCCCTTTTTTGTTCATCCAAGCTTTCATGGTATAACCCCAAGCAAGGCCAAAAATCAACCAAATCGGGATTCCAATGAGAAGCTTACGCTGGGTAATTTCTTCATGTAAAACCAGTGGGTAAATAATGATCATAATAAGATACATCAAAAATCCAAAAAGTAGGCCTGACATTAACCAACGCTTTGTAGTATTTTTCTTTTGTGCAATCTCAAGATTTAGGTTTTTATATCTATTTGCTTGTTTATTTAGCCAGTTTTGTTTTAATGATTTTCTAAACCATCCCCATATTGGAAAAGTAACTGCCATAATAAGGAGTGATGTTAAATTTCTTTGCACCGGAATGATATTTTTACAATTATCACAATAATAACCAAACCAATTTTTAAAAGCGGTTTTGTTTTGAGCCGACCATTTAAGTCCGTTATGCAATGTTCCACAGTGGGGGCACGGAACCAAAGATCGTTGATAAAAAGGCTTATTACTATCGCGTTCAATTAACATGATTTTTGGAATGGTTTGCCCCAAGAGTAATTCGTTAAAAACCAATCCCGGATTGATTGCCCAATGTAAAATAACAGGATTTTTCCAATCCCAAATTTTGTATTTTTTTTTGTCGTAATTCGCTGCTTTCATTTACATTATTTGATTTGTATTCCTTATCTGGTTTAGCTTGTAGTTATTAATTATCCGATGCAGAAGTCTTTGTTTTTAAAAAATCAATAAATTGATTACTTTTCCTGTTTTTATGTAGTTTTATTTTGTCTGTGGAATGGTCTGTGAAATTAAAAGTTAAATTTATGTAAGTATTTATCTGTTTTGTATCAAAGCTTTTAATGTCTTTATATGAATAAACTTTCTTATTCATTTTTCTGTATTTAATTAGAAAGTAAAAAACTACAAAGAAAACGACAGATATTAAAAATGTAACTGAAACTTGAAGGTAAAAAGTCCAATCAAATCTTTCTTTATTGATTGCGCTAATAATATTAAGTGTACCGCTTACCATAAAAAATATAGATAATGCAATATTAGCTACCAGGCTTAATAATTGTCGTTGAATACGGAATCCATCATCATCAAAAACGATTTCCGATGGAAATATTCCGTAACCCTTTAAGCTGTATGGTTCATCATTCATGCTTTCTGTTTTTTTCTTTTTCACGAAATAGGTTAATAAGATCTTATCTTGTAGATTATTTTTTAAAGATAATTCATTTTCTTTTTTATAGACAACAAAATATTTAATTTTTGATCTGATGACAAAAGGATTGAATTCTGATGAAGGCACTTGCATCTGGCATTCATCTTTTTAAACGTAGAATTGTGATTGAAAAAAGTGATTAATTTTTTGCTGTATAATTAATAAATTATATATTCACGTAGTATAATCGAAGGGATATTCATACCGTATAGATTTCTGTTTAAAATCTATAAAGCAGTGTAGTAAGCATAATCAAACGATGACAAAAAATATTTATCTATTAGTTCTATCTTTAATAACTATCTTAAAATGTAGTGATGCATTTTCCCAGACTTATATTGTGGGAGGCGATTTCGATTATCCACCTTTTTCCTATATCGATAAAACTGGCCAAGCCGTAGGTTTAGATATTGATATATTAAATGCAATATCTGAGGAAACAGGAATCGAATTTAAGTATCAGCTAACAAAATGGGATAGTGCATTACATTATATTCAACAAGGAAAAACGGATATCATAACAGGAATTATTTTTTCGGAAGAAAGAGAAGCCTTTCTTGATTTTACAAATCCATTACATACCGAGTATTATTCGATTTTTATTCGAAAAGATCTTAAATTAGGCGACATATCAGACTTATACAACTATCAATTAATGGTTTTAAGCGAAGATATTTCCATCGAAAAATTTCTTATTCCTATGGGGCTTTACCAGAACTACGTTGTTGCAAAATCTTTACCCGAAGCCATTGCCGGAATAGAATGGGGCAGAGCTGATTACGTTATTGCCCCACATTCGCTGGGAATGAATGAGATGGTACAGAATAAGTATAAAAACATTCAGGTTAAAGGTCCTCCAATAATTCCCAGTATTTATTGTATGGCTGTAAAAAATGGAAATACAGAATTGCTTGGAATCTTAAACAAAGGTATTTCAGATTTACGTGCCACAGGAGAACTTGCCAGAATACACGCTAAATGGAAAGTTTACGAACGCGATGAGTTTAAGTTTAAACGAATTGCCAGAAATATTGGAATTGTTTTTCTAATGGCAACCATATTGTTATTAATCGTATTTATCTGGGTGTGGTTGCTTCGTAAACAGATTAAGAAAAAAACAAAATATATTAATAACAAAAATCAGGAATTACAAAAACTAAATGCTGAAAAGGATAAGTTTTTATCAATTATAGCACATGATTTAAGAAGCCCCTTTAGTTCAATAATAGGCTTTAGTAATCTTCTTGTGGAAAAAGCAAATAGTTCAAATATTGAAGATGTGGTGAAGTATTCAAAAATTATAATGAATTCGTCGGATAGAGCCATGGACTTGCTTACCAACCTAATGGAGTGGTCGCTTTCTCAAACCGATAGAATAAATTTTAACCCGGAATATTTTAGCATCGATGAATTAATAGATTCCACCGTACACTTATTTTCGGATATTGCAACACAAAAATCCATTCGAATAGAAAAAGAATTGATTTCGGCAAAAGTAGTTTATGCCGATATGGAAATGATTCGAACAATTCTAAGAAATCTCATATCGAATGCCATTAAATATACACCGAGTGGGGGGTGTATTAAAGTTCAGAGTAAGCTTAAAGAAAACAAAACAGAAATTTCAGTGCAGGATACCGGTGTCGGCATATCTGAATCAGCAATCAAGCAATTATTTCGGATTGATGCAAATTTTTCTTCTCCGGGCACTCAAAACGAACAAGGCACAGGTTTGGGCTTAATCCTTTGTAAAGAATTTATTGATAAGCATAACGAAAATATCTGGGTTGAAAGCGAGCCGGACAAAGGCTCTGTTTTTTATTTTACATTATCGCACGATAAACCAGAACAATAAATTTTTAGGAACTCTATCGTAAAATCTTCATACAATATGATGAACCGCTTTTACTTAACCAGCACGTACAGTGTTTTGACATACGCATCCCGTCGGATTCTACTGGTGGAACCATCTACACGATTACCAATAGTACTTTTTTAAAATTATTACACAAAATTCTATAGAATGTTTTTCAAGTCGTGCATTCCGACAATTGCCATAATTTCCACCATATTGTCTTGTATTTTGTAATAAATACTGTCTGAACCACATGGACATTTTCGGTAGCCTTCTTTAATATAATCTACGGATTCAAAGCCAAAAGGTCTTTGTGCAATTATCTCAAAACATTCGAAAAAAGATTCAAAATATTTGTCATCTTGAGCAACTCCAAAGTTTTCAACTCCAAAATGATGAATCCGAATCAAATCGTCTTTGGCTGCATTACTTAGTTTATATTTAGCCATTAAGTAACGACTTTGATTGTTTTAAAATTTCTTCTTTAGTTTCATAAGTAAATCCACTTCTTTCGGACCTTTCTAATTTTACCCTAATCCAATCAATTTGAGCTTGTTGTTTTCGGGCTTGTCTAATCAAATCGTTAACAAGTTCACTTTTACTTGAATATTCTTCACTATCAACCTGTGCTTTCAACCATTCATCATTTGGTTTCGAAAACGAAATACTTTGTCTTGGCATAATTTTGTTTTTTGGTGTAAATTCACACCATATATGAATCAATAGTAAATTTTTATTATTATTGGTAAGGTTTAATGGTATGGTGTCGTGAACGATTACAATGCGATTCCTATCTCCTGCTGGTCATCGGAAGATACCGATTTTTTTACAAGCCATAAACGCTCGTGAACTGCTAAATTTAAATTGTTTTATATTGTTGTTTCTTTTTAAGCTTCAGGTTTTACTTTTCTCAAATTTCTTTTTAGTCTAACAATATCATAATTTATACGAACCAGAATATATAAACATACTCCACCAACAAAATGAGGAAATTTATCCCAATATGGATTTAGGTCAAATACTTGTAAAGAAGCTGCAATACCAATCAATATTGCTGGCAGTCCCATTAAGTAGAGATATTTTTTTCTGTCATTAAATTTTGAAATAAGGAATTTTAAGTCATGATTAAGTTTCCTGTCAAAGCCTGTTTCAATATTTTTAATCTCCTGGATATGTTTCTTTAAAAGTAACTCGATGTATCCAAACGGCGCTCTTAATGATAAGGACATTGTCATTAAAGTTAACAGTCCAGAATTTTCCCATTTTCCTGTTATTGAATCAACTTGAAATAAAGTTAGAACTGAAATTAAAATTAAGAAAATAAGTAAAATCATTACAACTCCATAATCAAGAAATGATGTGATTTTAAGAGTTTTAATCCTTTGTTCTTCTGTTTTATTTTTCCAGTTATATATTGATTTAAAATCTTCGATAATTTCTATTCTTTCGATTATTTGATTTTTCATGCTCTAATTGTTTATGCTGTCATTGTTAATTTCAGATTCAATTTGTTTTGTTTTTGCTTTGTGCTTTTCAACATCCCAGGTTATGCCAAATTTTTTTACATATTCTTCAATGGTGCCAAGTCCAACACCTGCACGTCTCTCATTTACTTTTTCCGGTTCAATTAATGGATAAACATAAAACTCTTGTGTTTCATCATCTATCACAATCTGACTTCCATAAATCTGTTTATTTCCTTGTCTCATGGCTATTCTATCTTCTAATAGTGCAAAAGCATCACTTTTAATATTTCCAACCATTAAGGCTTCCCGCATCATTGGTAAATATTTAAGTTGTGTTTCAAGGTCGGAATGTTGAATTACAAGAAATAAAGTTTTGTTTCCCTGTTCTCCTATAACATCGGCACCCAGCCAACCATGCTCATTAAGTATCTTTTCAATCTTTATAAGATTTGTCGAATCTTTTTCATTCATTATTTCAACCAGGCTGATTAATTCCATATCTTCAGACTCTGTGCGTGATTTCTTCAACAACTCATCTAATCGCAGCCGGTATTTTTGGTCTTCTTGATGAATGGTATCAAGTTGAGCCATAAGCGTTTGGTTTAAACTTGTTTTATTTTGAGTTTGTCCGAATAATAGGTTGACCATTATAAGTCCAATACTAATTGATACTAATTTTCTCATTTTATGATATGCTTCTTTTGTATTTTAATTAACTTTTAATAGTATAGTGTCATGCAGGATTATGAGTTTATTTCCTATCAGTCTGCAAAGACCTTTTTTACGACCCACAAACCTCTACTAAAACCTGAATGCAATAAGCCATTTGTTAGGGCCAGTAAATCATCTATTTAATCATAGTATTCATAAAATATTACGCACTTTACATTTGGCTTATTGTGCTTTATTGGCATGATGACCTGACCTGCTCTAAGCCTCTAACTAATTCTTTAAAATCCAAATCATATTCATCCATAAACCGGATTGCGATTAAACCGCTTGGGAAAAACCAAACATAATTTCCTCCATAGCCTAGCATGTAAGTTACATCAACTTCGCAGCCATTTGCTTTGATTTCAGTAGCCCAAAATGAGTGTCGGTAATGTTTGCCCCGATAATCATTATTGGTACTGTATCCTGACCACATTGTAAGCCCCATAGACTCTTTGCATTTTTCATTATGCAGTAATTGTTGTTCTTTATACCTACCTTCGTTTGAAAATAACAAAGCTATTTTAGCAACATTATCTAGTGTAGGCAATGCACCATACGCTAATAGTGGTATTCCTTTTATACCTTGAGCCTCCACTGTACGTAATAAGGTAAAGTCATTTGCCCCTAAAGGTACTAAAACATTTTCGTGAACCAAATCCCAATACATTATATCCGTGCCTTCGTGTTTTTCTACATATTTTTGCAGTGCATAGGACAGTACAAAAAGGTTGGTGGATGCATAACTAAAATTCTCTCCAGGATTGCCCTGTTTATCACCAAGACCTGCGATATTGTTTATTGCCTCCTCAGCGGTTCGGGCTTTTACGATTATTTCATACATACGTGCGGCATCTTCTCCTCCTTCAGTACCTGTAACCATATTCAGTGTATGCGAAAAAGTTACTCCCTGCCACTCCTGGAGATGGGATAGTGCCGGAACATAATCCGTAATCAATTCGTTGAAAATGGCAGCACCATATCGTTCTGCAAAATAAAACAAAGCAAGAGCCCCCGTCATACTTTTACTAACGGAATACACAGCATGTCGCATTTCATTAGGATAGGGGTATAATCCGTGTCTTGTTTTGGGTGGCTGTAAATAAATAATTCCATCCATTACAACAGCACCCAGGCTTGTAGAAGCATTGGTATAGATTGATTTTTCAAAATATTCTGCAATTTTATTATCTGTATCAATTGTGGATAGCGAATAAACAGGAAGCCTGTTCGATACAAGACGATTTTGGTTTTCAATAACAGCGTGTGAATCGGAGTAGGTCCGGGGCGTATATATAGCTGGTAACATGGCACGCATATTACCAACCTGGTGGTCATTATAATCAGCAGTTTCCTGGCTGGATTGGAAGTAAACATTGCTGATTGTATCCTCTTTATATACAAAAGTAGCTACGCAGTTTCTGACCTGACCAATGTAACTATCGGTTAATGTTAACGGAAAGGATGCCCGGCACCAATCTCCATCTTCTGCTTCATACCATATTTTTCCTGTACCGACAATCACATTCCAAGAGTCTTCGTTTTGAAGAATATTAACAAGTATTTCTTTTTGGATGGGAATCAACTCTTCACCATTACTTATAAAATCTATAGTAATTGCCGGAAAGATATTTTCCCCAGGATAATAATCTCTTACTATCGGATATATTATTTCAGTTTTATCGAATGATATGGCACCAGAGAACTGGTATTTAGCAGGTTGTGCCCATTCTGGCATGGTATAAAAGCTCATGTCAATTAACGGAAGTATATCTTTATCTAACAAATGTTCAACGGTTAGTTGATTTCTGGGATGGGATAACTTTTGCCCGTTCCATGATTCCGGCTCTTTGACACAGGAATTCATTAGCAAAACAGCATATAGAATTAAATAGAATATTTTCATAAGCGACTAGATTTCTCAAATTAATTAGTCCAATTTTTCTGCTACATGCCATAAATCAAAGTCGCTATAATGTTCCAGTGAGTTACCACAATGCACAATGATAATTTCCTTGTCAGGAATGACATATATATTTTGCCCTAAGTTACCTGAAGCTGCAAATTGAAAACTGGAATCACAGTTTGCATGCCCCCACCACTGATAACTATAATAAACATGTTTACAACTATCACCAAACCATTCGGGATAGATATTACGTGGTATATCTTTATTTTCTCGTGTTGATTCTATCACCCATTTTTTTGAGATAATTTGCTCCCCATCCCAGTTACCTTCCTTAAGGAAAAGACGTCCAAATCTCGCATAATCAATTGCCCTTGCTATTAAACGGCTGGGCATATATTCAAATCCCGATTTTTTACTGTCGATCGAAAATAACGCATCGTACTCCATGATTTTTGTCCATAATTTTTCTTCAAGATATTCCGATACCGTTTTGTTTGTAGCCCTTTCAATTATTAATCCTAAATAACTTGTGTTGTAATTGCAATATTCAAAAGTTCCACCGGGTTCTGTTTCTACATCAACCTTTTTTAATAAAAGTTTTCGAACGTTTGGATGGTAGTACCCTATTGCTTCATCATGCCAGGGAGCATGAATATAAGTCCCCGGAAGAAAGCTCTTGTTGTATGCAAGTCCTGAACGCATTTCTAATAAATTCCTGATGGTGATTTTTCCAAACCTTTCATCTCTTTGCAAAAGCTCAGGAATATACTTCGTCATAACATCATCAACGCCCGTAATAAAACCATCATCAATGGCTGCGCCAATTAAAAAGGAAATAAACGATTTGGCCATCGACTGTGAATGGAAATAGGAATCCCTGGTAAATCCATTAAAATACCTCTCATATAAAACACTGTCCCTTCGAATGAAAATCAGTGCCGTGGTTTGCGATTTTTCTGCCCATTCCTCAAAAGTTTTAAAACCTGAGCTAGCTACCCTGTCTTTAAATAAATCTTCAACAAATGCCGAATCAGGACTTTTTATGAATTCAAAAGTACTGTCAGAACCCTTTATGGCCCTGTTTTCGTAAAGCTGGTAATCATAAACATCTACTGCGTTTTGCGTGATTAACCGATAAACGTATTGCGGTGAATATATAATAGACAAAACAGCCACAAAAATAACCAGAATTATAACAGGTGCTAATACAATTATTTTAATGGCTTTCTTCATAATACATTATGTAGTTCTTACGGATGATTTTCGGAATCCATGGTAAATTAACCAAAAAGCCAATAACATTTCCGCCAGTGTCATGGGCAAGGCCAGGATATTCTCCATTAAACTTATCACCTCAGTGTTGAATAAACTTAATTGCTGTACAGTATGTATAAATGTATAACTGATACCACCTAAAAATAATAAATAGCCTAATATCCAATGTACAGCTTTTGATTTAACTGACAAATATCCCAATCCGATGAGATGAAATCCAAATACAATAAGCCCTATTGACCATAGTTTTTCAAATAGTTGTATATGCGAATAAGCTTCTGATACGATAAGTTCGTTTGACAATGGATTATTTATTGATAAAATTGGAATTATTTTGAATAAATGGATGATAGCAATCCCCAGTATTAAAGTATAGATAATTCTAATGACAGATGTAATTAATGATATCGGTTTCGATGTACTGCGAAAGAAAAAATATAACGCTATTGCCACTATGATATCTAAAATAAAAATTACACTCCATCCAGATAATTCAGCAAAAAAAAGTGATTTATTAGCAATCAAATTTTGTAAGGTTATTTCAGGAGATTCTACTACCAAACTATTGTGAGCGTATCCAAAGGAGAAGCCTGCGACTATAGCCATAATTACCAAGGCTATACCTGAGATGATTCCATGTTTTTTCACTTTGTCTTGCATTTTAATACAGCTTTTAATTTATTGATAAAAACATTAGTGATGGGTTTTTGTTCATTATTGGCCCTAACGTTTGACAATATGAAAAGTTGCCGATTGCGAGCGATTTCCTTTCATGTAACACAAAAATTTAAATGGGCTAAAATCCTTGAATAACTTACTGACCTGCCAATTTATTATACCGCGTGTTGGATGTTTGTGATTTACTTTCTATTAATTTTGTTATTTTTTATAAATGGATTTATATAAGGTCTGTCTATCATAACAAAAACTGCGTTCATTACTGAAACTAAACCACCAACCAACAATCCTCCTATAAGCGGTATCGGCTGGCTTACTTTCCAATAAATCCAGAGACCAATAAGACTGATCACCCAAATACATAACTGCAAAGTAATAGCAGCGTGAAGATGATTTGACATTTCTTTTGTTTTGTCCTTTTTACGATTCCATAATATTAAGGTCGGAAAGATTAGAGGAAATAATCCACTTAAATGTATAAGTGCAGACCAGTTCTTTTTACCAATCTTTTGTAATTCTTGATTATCATCTGCCTCGTCTTTTACGAACAAACTAAAATCAACATTTAGTGCTTTAGCAATCATTTGAAGAGTATAAGCTCGTGGGTCTACTTCTCCATTTTCAATGCGCTGAATAGTTCGTGCACTAAGTTCTGTAAGGTCTGCCAACTCCTCTTGTGTTAGTCCTTTTTTTATTCTTAATTCTTTAATCAGTAAACCAGTTTTCATATTATTTCCTCCAATTTTCATATTAAAAATGTTTCAGCAAATATCATATCATTGAAGGTAACTTAGCAACTACAAAAACACGACATTTATACGACATACCCAATTATTTCATTCTTTTTCTGCATTTTATCTAAATTGATTAGTTAATTGTATAATATTAAGCTTTTTTATCCAGATAGTTTCAATTTTCGAGCATTGCCCCTACCGGTAAATTGTATGAGTAGTGGCAGATTGCGTGATACTTTCCTGTCAAACCGTTACGCAGTATGAGCGAGCTGTAAACCATGATATTTAGCACTTTTCCTGCCTTTAATTATACAAAATGTTGTGCTTAGTTTTTTTAATCTTTCTAATCGATTAATCATCATTAAGTTGTTTCTCGATGTCCATATATCAAAATAAACAGGAGTAAATTTCTTTATATTTATTTCTTATTCCGGTAAACGTTCAAATTTATATATTTCTTCGAGCGACTCATCCCAACTTGCTTTATTTGAAATGAAAATATGTGCATTAGGTCTTTTTTCTAATTCAGTATCTAAACATCCTGCTGGAACCACTAAAAGCTTGCCGTCCATTTGCAAATTAGGCAGTGCGGAACCACAATTTGTACAAAAGGCTTTCACATGGTTACTTTTATGTGGTTGAAATATCTTAATTTCTGTTTCCGTTTTTGTCCATTCTAGTTTTGCTGTTGTAGAAAACAAATTTGCTGCATGAGCCGACCCGGTATCTTTCCTACAATATCTGCAATGGCATAAATAGAAACTCTCAAAATCACCTATAACTTTAAATTTAATTCCTTTGCATAAACAAGAACCCAAGTATTCCATATGATAAGTTACTTTTTTAAATTATGAATTTAGTTGTAATCCATTTTCCCTTATTCTCTATTATTTTTACTGTTTACACTTTCCTATCTTATCTTTAAGAAACTGGTGTCGCTTCTTTAAATTAGCACAACTCATCACTATAACAAATATAAGCAAAAAGTTTGTTGTATATTTCTATGTGCTATGTTATACATACAATTTGTTGCATACTTGTACAAGTTTGGTATAACAGTCATATTACGCTTTTTGTGATAAATGAGTGGCTAATCCGTGTGTCGATGAATAAAAAGTTTGCAGCTTTCCGTTGTAATGAAATTGCTTTTAGTTCAACTCAGTCTCTATGGCATGCTTTACATTAGTGAATTGAATCTCTTTGGGCAAGTTTATCATTACTTTTGTTCCTTTATCAATTTCAGCCTGCAGACTTAAATCTCCGTTTAATATTTGGGTTATACCCATTGCTATGCTTAGCCCTAAGCCACACCCACCATAAGTTCGGGTTTGCGAACCATCAATCTGCCGGAACTTTTCAAATATAATATCATGATTGGATTGATCAATTCCTATTCCGTTATCTTCCACAATAAATTCAATACTATCCGAACGATTAGAGATGGTAAATTGAACTTTGCCATTTACGGTAAATTTAAAAGCATTATGAATTACTCGTTTTAAAACTTGTGTTATAAGTTTAATATCCGAACGAAGGATTATATTCTCCATATTTTCAGGATATTGAACGTGAAAGCTATTTTTATTACTGATTTTTAGTTCATGGTAATCGGTGTAAGTAACAATCTCATCCATCAGATCACTTAACTTAAATTCTCTACCAATGGCTTTCATCTGATTGGTTTCAATCTCCGATATCAAAAGTATATTTTCAATAATGTGCAAAAAATCATCTGCTCGCGACAGAATGATATCGCAATATTGTTTGCGTGTTTCTGCACTTAAATGATCTTTGGTAATCAGTTGCGAAAATCCCATAATTGAATTTAAAGGGGTTCGTACCTCATGCGAAAGATTGGCCAGGAACTCTGATTTTAAACGATTACTTTCTTCTGCTTTAATTTTTGCTGCTCTTAATTCTTGTTCTTTCTTTTTTAATACAGCTCTCCACTGGCAAAGTATTATGCCAACAATTCCACCAAAGATTATTGGTACGTAAAAACCACTCAGTTTAATCGGATAGTGGGCAAAAAATTTTTGAATTGCCGAAAAAACAGAAAGAATAATTGCTCCTGTTAAAGCGCCAAAAATACATTTATAGATTCTAATCAAAAATGAATTCATACCTACAAATTGATTTTAAAAATTTAAGATAATCAATATTTTAAAAAAATACAATAGAATGGATTGAATGTCGCTGTAAGCTATAAAAAATACAATTGTATAAAGCAAAACTGTCTGATGATTTTAAAATTGATCAAAAAATCTTGACTTTCTTTAAACATTTTTGTAAATTAGTTGTTCTTAAATAGGAATCATTCTTATAAAATAATAATTGTTTTATGCACGCTGCTCAAATACATGCCATACTTGCAAAACACGGATTAAAAATAACTCCACAACGCTATGCGGTTTTAAATGCGGTATATCGTTTAGGTAATCATCCATCAACCGATAAAATTACTGAGTTTATAAAAAAAGAACATCCAAATATTGCTGTAGGTACGGTGTATAAAATTCTGGAAACTTTTGTTGCAAATGGTATTATTAAACGTGTTAAAACAGAAAAAGATATTATGAGATATGATGCTGTAAATGAAAAACATCATCATTTATATTGCTCGCAGTCGGATCGGATTGAAGATTATTACGACGAAGAACTTAACCATTTATTGGAGAAGTATTTAAAAAATAAAAATATAAAAAATTTTAAGATCGAAGATTTCAAATTACAATTAATCGGAACATTTAGTAACAAATAAAAATCTAAAAAAATGAAAAAAGAAAAAAGTATCGAATTATTAAACAAAGCAATTGCAGACGAATTAACAGCTGTTCATCAGTACATGTATTTTCACTTTCATTGCGATGATCAGGGATTTGATTTACTGGCCGGATTATTCCGTAAAACGGCTATTGAAGAAATGATGCACATTGAAATGCTTGCAGAAAGAGCCTTGTTTTTAGGTGGCGACGTGGAAATGGTAGCTTCCGACGAAGTAAAGAAAATACACGATGTAAAAAAGATGCTCGAATTAGCTGCCGAAATGGAAGAAAGTAGTGCCAATGATTACAATGAGTGGGCTAACGAATGCTCAAAGCACAACGACTCTGCTTCCAAAAAGCTGTTCGAATCGCTTGTAGACGACGAAGAGCGTCATTTCGATCAGTACGATGATGAAATGAATAACCTGAAGAAATTCGGAGACAACTATTTGGCGCTGCAATCTATTGAGCGAAGTAAAAATATTTCCAGCGGAAATACTGCTGAATAAATCAATAATTATTTAATCATTAACAATCAATTATAAATAAAAAAATGGAAGAAAAACAAGAACAAGATGTGATATCAATGCCACGCATTGGTGATCCTGCACCCGAGTTTAAAGCAGTAACTACTCAGGGCGAAATTAATTTCCCATCAGATTATAATGGTAAATGGTCAATCCTTTTTAGTCACCCTGCCGATTTTACGCCGGTTTGTACTTCGGAGTTTATGACCTTTGCTCATATGGAGAAACAATTTAACGAAGCAAACTGCCAGTTAATCGGATTGTCAATTGACGGACTGTACAGTCATATTGCCTGGTTACGTACCATTAAAGAAAAAATCGAATACAAAGGAATGAAAGATATTGAAGTAACTTTTCCTTTGATCGAAGATATTAAAATGGATGTAGCTAAGAAATATGGAATGATTCAGCCAAACGAAGACACAACAAAAGCAGTTCGTGCAGTATTTTTTGTTGATCCAAAAGGAATCATCAGAACCATCATTTACTATCCATTAAGCTTAGGACGTAATTTCGACGAGTTGTACAGAGTATTAATCGCTTTACAAACAGCCGATGAGTTTGGTGTGGCTACACCTGCCGACTGGCGCCCTGGCGATGATGTGATTGTTCCTACTGCCGGATCGTGTGGTACAGCAAAAGAAAGAATGGAAACAAAAGATAGCAGTGTTACATGCTACGATTGGTTCTTCTGTACTAAGAAACTGGATAAGGACGAAGTGCTGAAAAAAATCCTAAAAAAATAGAAATTTTTAGAAAATAAATACAAATTAGAGAGTGGATTCAATTTCACTCTCTTTTTTATTAACAGCTAATTAAATGTATGGTTAATTTTTATAAATTTACCTTTCTTTTTTAATTACTGTTAATAAATGAAGGAGCTTAAATTACTCTTACTTTTGCCGGTTATCGTACTTGTATCGTGTAACTCATCTACGAACAAAGCTGTTACAAGTATCGAAAAATACCATGCATCGCTCGATTCATCGGGTTTCTCGATTTATTTGGGTGCTACCATCGAAAAAAGTAAAGTATTTACAAATTTTATAACAGCCGATAGCGAAACAGATCCTGTAAAAAGTGAGATCGGAGTGGATGCTGCCGACGATCCTGCCATATGGGTTAATCAGGAAAATCCTGAAAACAGTTTGGTATTGGGTACCAATAAACATGGAGGAATACATGTTTACAATATGCAGGGGAAGGAACTTCAGTTTGTTCAAACTGGCTGCATGAATAATATTGATTTACGTGATGATTTTAATTATAACGATAAAAATGTGGTTTTAGTGGCTGCAACAAACTGCACATTAAATACCATTTCTTTGTTTTATATCGATAAAGAATCAGGAATTCTATCGGATATTGTATTAAATATCAATACGAATATTGAATTAGTGTATGGCTTATGCATGTATAAAAGTTCGGTGACAGGAAAATATTATGTTTTTGTGAACGGAGAAAAAAGCGATGTTCAGCAATGGGAAATATTTACATCGAATAATTCTTTGAGTGCAGAACTTGTAAGAGAGTTTAAAGTAAGCAGTCGCCCGGAAGGAATGGTAGCCGACGATGAAGAAGGAGTTTTATATATTGGAGTGGAAGAGGAAGGTATATTAAAGGTAAAAGCCGAACCTGAATACGAATTTGAAACGGTTTGGGTTAAAGGTAGCAATCCATCGGATCGTTCATTAATTTCTTCTGATATCGAAGGCATTGCCTTGTACAAAACCAATAATAAAACCTATCTAATTGCTTCCAGTCAGGGTAATTTTTCGTACGCCATATTCGAAATAAATGAGCCGGATAAATATATTACCAGCTTTGTAATTAACGATGGAACCATTGACGGGGTAGAAGAAACCGATGGCCTTGAAATAACAAATGTTTCTATTAACAAACAGTTTCCTAAGGGGTTTATGCTTGTACACGATGGCTTTAACTTTTCACATGATTCTATAAAGCAACAAAACTTTAAATTTATTTCGCTCGAAAAAATCGATGAATTGATTTAATTATCCATCTAAATAGATTAATGTTTGCATATTAATTGACTTGAATTGATATTTACACTACATTAAAGCATATTTTTTAAATGTATGCTTCAATTGAAGGAACTCATAGTTATAATAATTGCTTTTATCTGGGTAGCTATCGGAAGTAATTATGTTGCAAAATTATTTCAGCGCATAAACTTACCACTAATAACAGGTTTTCTGTTATCAGGTATAATAATTGGCCCATATGGGATCGGATTAATTAAACTGGAGTTTATCGATAAACTTGATTTTATTAACTATTCATCTTTAGCTTTTATAGCATTTGCTGCCGGATCGGAGTTATATTTCAAGGAAATCAGAAATAGTTTAAAGAGTATTGTCTGGAATACTATTGGCCAGCTGGTTGTTATATTTCTTTTGGTTTCCGTTGCTGTTTTTTATTTAGAAGGATTAATTCCTTTTATGCGCGATATGCCAGTACTCACACAATTATCAATAGCAATTTTAACCGGAACCGTTTTTATTGCACGTTCACCTTCATCAACCATTGCTGTTATTAACGAAATGCGCGCAAAAGGACGGTTTACACGCATGGTAATTAGTGTAACGGTTTTACTCGATGTGTTGGTAATTGTATTGTTTACCATTTGTTTATCATTGGTGCAAAACTTAATAAGCGATGACCATTTTAGTTTTTTATTCTTGTTTCAATTAATAGCCGAACTATTATTAACATTCGTGTTGGGATTTATCATTGCCAGATTAACCGAGTTTTTTTTATTTCTTTCGTTTCCAAACTACATAAAACTCATCTATATATTAATGCTTGGTTTTTTAATTTATCAGCTCACAAGCATCATATCCGGTTTTAGTCAGAATTATTTTGCAATAAGATTTCATGTTGAACCTTTATTGGTTTGTATTCTTGCAAGCTTCTGGATTACAAATTATTCTAAGGTTGGATCTTATTTCCAGAAACTAATTAAAGAGTTAAGTCCATTGGTTTATGTTGCTTTTTTTACTTTGGTAGGGGCAAGTTTATCCATCCGCATATTATTGGAAATGTGGAATGTTGCACTTGTTATTTTTGCAGTTTATCTGGTATCCTTAATAGTGGGTGCATTTTTAGGGAATGTAATGGCAGAGAACCCTAAAATATACAGAAAAGTGGGATGGATGCCTTTTATTACACAGGCAGGAGTTGGGATTGCTTTGGTATACGAATTAGCTGATTTTTTTCCCGAATGGGGTGGTCAGTTGGCTACAATAATTATTGCCGTTATTATTTTAAATCAGATCATTGGCCCGCCGTTGTTTAAATGGTCGTTAAAACTGGTTGGCGAAAGCCGTCATCATACAAAGTCTGATATTGAACCGAATCGAAATGCGATTGTTTTTGGTGTTGAACGTCAGTCGATTGATCTAGTAAAAAACTTACAACAGGATCATTATGATGTTGAAATGGCTTGTCTTGATCATTGTAAAAAAACAGGTAAGATTAAAAATGTGCGCATACATAACCTGGACTTTTTAAACATGAATTGCCTTAATGCAATAAATATAAGTAAGTTCGATGTAATTGTTTTAATGCTTTCCGACGAAGAAAATTTAAAAATTAGCGAGTTGGTATACGAGAATATTGGAACTCAAATTGTAATTGTCCGATTGCTGGATTCTATTTATGCCGATCGGTTTAAAGATCTGGGAGCATTGGTGGTGGATCCATCTAATGCAATGATTCGCCTGTTGGAGCAATTTGTCCGTTCGCCGATATCAGCATCTATGATTATGGGTGATGAAGATCATAAAGCAATGGTAGATTTTAAAGTATTGGATCTGGAATTGCACGGAATGGCATTGCGCGATTTAAGATTACCTGATGATGTGATTATAATTTCTGTTAAACGAAAAGGCCAAATACTTATTTCGCACGGATATACCCGATTGCGAATCGGTGATATTGTTACCATGGTGGGATCGATCGAGAGTCTTGAACATTTAAGTCTACAGTTCCAGGAATAAGCAAATTCTTACCGATTTTTCAAAAAAATGTATTCATCATTTTAAATGATCTTTTAATAAGTCTCTCGTTTCTTTTGAATAATAATTATATTTAGTTTGTTCATAGTCATCCAAACGACTTTCATACTTGTTCATTTGATTTAAAATATCTTTGAAATCTTCTTTGCTTAGTTCCGGGGCAAAACTCTGTATAATCGCTTTTCGGTAATTTAAATTACCATTTAAACAGATAATATCTTCTATAAATTGTTTCTTACTTTTTGGAAAAAGATCTGGTAAATGAAAACCCCAGTTACTAAAAGAAACTTCTGAAGTAAGCTCTTTTACTTGTCTAATAGGGATTTTATTCGGGTAAAACTCTACTATTTCTGTCGTTTTTTGCCATGTTTTATTTTTTGTATCAAACTCATAAACATTCCCATCAACTCTTACAAACACATGTGTGGTATCTTTCCACTCTATTGGATTTAACGGCGAATCATCGTCAAATTTTTTGAGTTCTTCTGTTATTGCTGTATTCAAATCGTGCAACCAAAGGCTCAAATTTGTTGAGTCTCTTTTTAAAAATACAATTTGGTTTTCATTTGGCGATAACTCGGGATAAAAGCCATCGATTCGAAATCGGGTAAGCTTTTCTTGTGCGATGTTGTATTGATAAAAACCAATGAACTCATTATAGATAGTTTGATAGGTGCTATCGCTATAGTATTTTTTTAACCTTTGCCAACCCATTAAAGGACTTAAACTAAAAACAAGCTGATCTTTTCGCAAAGCAATATGATCTATTTTTTGATTAAAAGGTAACTTACCAAAGTTCAGAATTTTAGTTAATTGCTCTTGATTAATATCATAAGCATACATACTAACATTTCTATAAATCGAATAATGTGTTCCGCCATCAGGGAATCGGCTTATACCTTTAGGTGGCTGGCTGGCTTCTAAGTAATGAAAAAAGAATATTTTATTCGAATCGGCACTTATAACAGGAGAACTAAAATCGGAAGTTATAATCAGATAGTTCTCGTAGCAGGAAGTAAAGAAGAACAATGGCAGGAGCATTGCTAAACTCACAATGATTCTCTTTTTATTTTTAAATATCATGACAAATTTCTTTTAAAACTGTATATAATAATCAGGATTGTAGCTGGCATCAATAATAAGCCACTATAAAGGCTTAAACTGCTTAGGTTTGAATTGTCAGTAAAAAGTCCGATGCTTGATATAATCTGAGTTAAAGCCGAAAGAGTTAATAATTTAATGATAAAAAATACCAGGGTATTTGTAAATATAAACCGTGTAAAAATTAAAATAGTAGTTACAGCCCAAATAAAATAAGCGGTTTGATTAATCAGGTAACATAATGAATCCTGATTGTAAAAATACCAGTTGATGGTTTCGTTAAAAGGCCGGGTATTAATTAAATGCGGAAAATATAAAAACTGCGAAACATAGGAAACACTTACAAAAATAAAATAAAGAATATACAGTGAAAAAAGTAACTTAATTTTGGGTGACCAATGATTCTTGGTAAGTTTTTTGTAAAACTCGTAAAGCATGAATGTAAGCAGTGGCGCAATGAAAAAAGCTACCACAAAGTTTAACTTAAAAAGGCCGGGAGAATCCTGCACCGACGATAATTGTTCAGCAAAACTATTTCCATTTGGTAACGAATAATACGTTAATACGGGCCATGCTATTAGAACGCATAAAAAGAGTATACTTGCCAGTGGTAATCGGGATTTTTTCATACCTGCTTATTCTTTTTGTAAGCAAGTTACTATTTTTTAGGTGAAAGTGAAAACTGTTCAATTATAAAAGAAGAAGCTGTATTAAAAGATTAACTTTCACAGTTCGTTGCAAGGAATCCCGATAATTACTAAAATTCACTTGTCTTTTAAGAGTTTCACTAAGTTCCTCGATGTTAAAACACAAAGTCACACCAAGTTTGATGATACTTTGCTCTGTGAAACTTTGTGTAATACATTGTGTGACTTTGTGTTACAAAGAACCATTGTTTAACTCCCGTACTTTAGTAATTATCGGGACATTGTGAAACTTTGTGTTACAAAAATAAGCCTGTATAACTTACTCATTTTAAGAACTATCGAGAGACGAAGCTTGCCTATTGGCAGACAGGCCTCGTCTCTCTCGGAATGACACTCTCAAACCTTTTAAGACAGCTCCTTTTTAAACTGTTGATTACTCTTTATTATCTGGTTTTTCCTTATCGTCCTTTTTATCAGATGTTTTAGGAGTAGCCTTTTTAGTTTCATCTATTGGTTCTATATCTTCAATCTTTTTCCCTTTTAAATAATCAGGTAATTCCATACCTGCCATTTTAAATAGTTCTTCAAAAGGTGGAATTGATCCAAGCATTCCAGAAAGAAAATTAGCAGATGTTGGAGATTTTCCATCTTTTCCTCCACCCATATTATCCCAAACAGTGATTTTATCAATTTTAAGATTCTTGATTGCTTCAACTTGTGTTTTAACTAATTCAGGTAATTTATCCGCAATCATCATCATCACAGCACTTTGAGAGTCGCCACCTGTTGATTTTACGAGCATCTCAAAACCTTCTGCTTGTTTACTTAATATCTCGAAAATACCTTTACCTTCAGCTGCCATTTTCATGTAGATAGCGTCAGCATCACCTTTTGCATGCCTACGGGTTTGTTCGGCAATTGCTTCTGCAGCTATCTCAATTTTTTCTTTATCTATTTGAGCCGGAATCACCACATTAGCCGTTTGCGTTGCTTTATCTCTTTGGGCTCTTATTTCTTCGGCCTTTTTTTCTGCTGCATACGCTTCTTCTAATGCTTTTGCCTGACTAACTTTTTCCGCAGCTACCGCTTTACGTTCAGCTTCGGCTTCTTTTTCTCTTCGTTCTGCATCCGAATTGGCAATGGTAATTTTAGCGGTATTTTCTCCTTCAACAGCTGTTGCATCCGCAGCAGCAACATTTACACGTTGATCTTGTAAAGCATGTGCTTCACCAATAGCTCCATCACGGTTTTTTTCGGCTACTGTTTTCTTAGCATCATTAATTGCTTTTGCTGCAGCTTCCTTACCTAATGCTTCAATGTATCCCGACTCATCATTAATGTCTGTAACGTTTACGTTAATAAGTTTTAAACCGATCTTTTTTAATTCGGCTTCCACGTTCGAAGAAACAGCAGCTAAGAACTTATCTCTATTACTATTGATTTCTTCAATGTCCATGGTAGCAACAACTAAACGTAATTGTCCAAAAATGATATCTTTTGCAAGATTACTGATATCGGTTTGGGTTAGTCCTAATAATCGTTCCGCTGCATTGTTCATTATGCCGGGTTCCGTAGAAACTCCAACCGTAAAACGCGAAGGTACGTCAACACGTATGTTTTGTTTACTTAATGCATTTGTTAAGTTAATTTCAATAGAAAAAGGAGTGAGGTCCAGATAAGAATAATCTTGAATAATTGGCCAGATAAAAGCAGCTCCTCCATGTATACACCTGGCAGAGCGCGATTCTGAGTCAATTCCTTTACCTACTTTTCCATAAATCACTAAGATTCTGTCGGAAGGGCATCTTCTGTATCTTCTGAAAAAAGAAACAATCAGAATAAAAACAAAAATGACCGCCGCAACGAGAAGTAATACAACATATTGTCCCATATTCATTTAATTTATTTGGTCTGCTGATTTGCAGACAGGTTAATAATTATTTTCCACTTGGTTTTACTACCAGTATTTCATTATTTAAAATTTTTATCACATCAACAACTGCACCTGTTTTAATGTCTTCTTCGTTGTCGGTCATTGCGTCGAGTGTTTGAAGTCCTTGCACCTTAATTTGTACTTTGCCTAAACCACTTCGTTTGCCAGGAATGGTTAAATAAACACTTCCGGTTTTTCCAACTGCATTGTTTAAATTTAAGGTACCACTATCGGTAAGTTTACCCATAAAATAAACGATAGATGCCATGATGGTCATCATCGTAAAACCAGAAAAAAAGGAAATAATTAATGTTTTTCCAATACCTAGACCACCATCGAGGCAGGCAATACCCGCCCAACCAAAAATAGTGAAGAATGCAACAAGGTTTTTTAGAGTGATAAATTGAAATTCTATTCCTGTATCGTGCTCTATTGAAACATCTGAGTCACCATCAGCTTCTATATCGTCAATATCTCCACCAAAAAATGTTAAGATAATCTGAATAAGAAATAATACTGAAAAAGGAACTGCAATGCACCAGTAAATCTTTTCTATAAGCTCTAGCGATTGCCATGATTCTGTAATGCTTAATAACATATTGGGTTAGTTTTAAATTGAGTTTTTGAAATTAATAAATAAAATTTGTTCTGCAATGCACTCATAGCTTGTTTTCAATTAAATTTCAGTTAAATATTGTTAAATGATTCTCCCACAACATTTTTTATACTTCTTTCCGCTTCCACAAGGGCAGGGATCGTTTCTGTTAATTTCTCCCGCCGTTGTTTTTTTTGCTTTCCGTAACATTTTTTGATTGAAAATCTGTTCGAGCAAATCATAAAGCTGGGGGTGCTTCTGTTTTAAAAGTCCTGGCCGTTCGAAAAAGTATTCGCTGATCACGGCAAAAAATTCTGTTTTGTTGGTAGCTCCATAGGGGTTAATATCGGATTTTCCATCCCATATTTCATCGATTTTCTTTTGGATTAAATCGATCCATGGAATGGCATATTGTTTCTCTAAAAGCAGAGCTGGGATTCCGTCGGTGTTGCCATCGGATTTGTCGATTAAATGCACAAATTCATGTATAGCTGTATTCTTTTTGTCAGTTTCATTTCTAAATCCATGATGCAATGCTTGTTTTGAAAGTATCATTTTGCCTTCCATATAGCCTGTACCAACCATTCCTGCAATGGAACGCTCATTTCCTTCAGTTTCAAACCTGTCGTTAAACAGATTTGGATATAGTAATACTTCCTGCAAATTAAAATATTGCCACTCGGGAAAAGCAAAAATAGGTATAATCGCACTGGCAGCAATTAAAACCCGATCGGTATCGTTTACCTGCACATCAATTCCTGTAACTTTAACGTTTAATAGGAATTCCTGTATTTTAAATTCAAAATGCTTTTTCTTATCCTTAGATAAACTATTATAAAAAGGAACATTTTCAAAGAGTGTCTTTTTCCAGTTTTTCGGAAAATCTGATGTCGGCTTTTTCCAATTATTGTTCTTCTTTAAATTTTTACCTATTTTTATTAAGCTTACAATTACGATAAAAGTAATTAACAAGGCGAATAATATTTCCATCTTACAAAAAAAGTAAAGTTTAAATATATGATTTCTAATTTCAGCCTAAAGGTATCTAAAATATTCATATCAATTATTGCAGGTATTTTATGTTTCGGTTTTTCTACCGTAAACACATCATACGAAATGGGCAATACAGTAATCAATATTCCCTGGTCGCTTATTTTTCCAGTTGTAATAGCTATGGCTTATGGATATAAATTGGGTTTTATTTCTGCTTTATTTGGTGGCGCCTGGTATCCGTTTATTCTTTGGCAGGAAAATGGTTGGGCAAATATCATTAATTCGTTAAATCTTTTTGTATTAATTGTTCTGATCGGATTTATTTTTCAATACATCCGAGATAGAAAATCAGAAAGAAAGACAGTGGTAATTATATCAATAATTCTGTCGTTTCTTCTAGTGCATACATTTTTTTATTTGATTGCATTTAACTATTTCTTACAGTTGAATCCGCCTTTCTGGACAAATGAAACGGTTACATATTATCCGCCCAGAATAATAAATAGTATCTACATAAAAAATATCATTAATTATGTTCTGATTATTGTATTTGCAGAGGTCTTGTTAAAACTTCCATTTATACGAAATTTAGTAAGATTAAAAAATGAAAGCTGGATGAGCAAAAACAATATGGTTTTTATGCTAAGTCTTTTATCGGCCATCGGAATCTGGTTTGTTTTTTATTTTTTAGATAGCTTGTTAAATCATCATCATTTTGCAGAAAGTGCGCATAAAAACTACCTTCCATTATCTTTTATGATCATGTTCTGGAGTGCGGGCATTATTGCAAGAATATTAATTAATTATGTGGAATCCAATCGAAAAGTAAGAGGTCTTTTGATACAAAGTGAAGAATCGCTCCAGGCCTTGCTAAATGCTACCATCGAGTCGGCAATACTATGTAAGCCAGATGGAACCATTTTAAAAATTAACGAAGTAGGAGCAAAAAGGTACCAAAAATCGGCAGAAGAAATGATTGGAACTAATTTGAATACGTATGTGCCGGATTTTAACGAAACAGTTTCGGCTAAAATAAGTGCAAGCTCTATAACAAATTCTGCTCCCGTTTATTTTGAAAGTAAAAGAGATGGTAGCTTATTCGAGAACAGTATCTATATGATTCATAACGATAACAATGAAATAGATGCTTACGCGATTTACTCTAAAGATATTACCGAAAAAAGGCAAACAGAAGAAGCCTTAAAAGAAAGTGAAGAGATTTACCGAACCCAGTATAACTACTTTCCATTGCCGGTTTTATCCATAAAAAAAATAGATAAGCGTTTGGTTATTTTTAACTTTAACGAAGCAACCCGAAAATACGCCTTTATCGATTCTGAGCAATTGAAGGGAAAAGCCCTGGACGATTTCTTTACCGGCTTTAATGATAAACGGTTTTTATCTGTTATTCGAAATATATTCGACACCAAAGAAACTAAAATAATAGAAACCGAATATATTTTTAAAACCACTAACAGCATACGTTCATTACAAGCTGTATGTGGATTTGTTCCCCCCGACAAAGTGTTATTAACCCTGATTGACAATACATCCAAAAAGAAGGCGCGTGAGAAAATGTACTATGCCATGAGCAACGCCGAAGAGCGCGAAAGGACAAGAATAGCCAAAGAACTGCACGATGGTGTTTCACCTGTGCTGGCTGCAATCAAATTATACATCCAGACTTTTCTTGTTGCACAAGATCAAAATATTAAACAGGAACTTTCAGAGAAAATATTTAATACCATAAAAGAAGCGATTCAATCTGTTACCGAAATTTCAAACAGGTTAAGCCCGCACATTTTGCAAAATTTTGGACTGGAAGCTGCTATTCAAAACTTTATCGAGAAAATTTCGGAAACTACAAAGCTAAGTTTTAACTATAATTTTGAAGTAAAATCGGAACTAAACGAAAAGATCACGGTAAATATTTATCGTATTCTGGTTGAGCTGATTAATAATACCTTAAAATACGCGGATGCAGATAAAGTGATTGTTAAAATGTTCGAACAAGACAATTATTTGCACGTGTATTTTGAACACAACGGAAAAGGGTTTAATTTAGAGAAAGTAATTAAAAATAGTAAAGGCATGGGTTTGAATAATTTATTTAACAGAGTAAATGCATTGCATGGTGCAATAGATTATCAAACCGATGAAGACTCTGATTTAAAAGTAACCATTCTAATTCCTTTAAAATAAGTTGCTAAGTGGAAAAAGTAATTACCATATTTATTGTTGATGATCATACCATCTTTCGCGATGGGTTGAAAACTTTATTATCACAAATTAACGATTTTAAGATTGTTGGTGAAGCCAAAAATGGTTTGGAGTTTTTAAATTCTTTGAACGAAGATTTGCCCGATATTATTTTAATAGATATTTCTATGCCCGAAATGGATGGGCCGGAAGCTGTTACAAAGGCCTTAATTAAATACCCCGGATTAAAATTTATAACGCTTTCCAGTTATAGCGATCATATGTATTATTACAATATGATAAAATCCGGCGCACGGGGTTTTGTTCAAAAAAACGCAGACAGTAAAGAGTTGGAAGATGCCATTCGAAAAGTACATGCAGGCGAAAATTATTTTCCACAAGATATACTGCGAAATCTTATTTTTAAACTTGGAAATAATCCCAATGATTCCATCTCGGATAACGCAATAAAACTCTCCAAAAGAGAAATTGAGGTTCTACATTTAATCTGCCAGGGAAATACAAATTCCGAAATTGCCGAGAAACTCTTTATTAGCCCAAAAACAGTCGATAATCACAGAACCAGCTTATTGTCGAAAACAAATACAAGAAATACGGCACATTTGGTGATGTTTGCTATTCAAAACAAATTAATTGAGATTTGATCTTCGATTTACACCTTAAGTTTTCTGCTGCATTTTAACTATAATTTCTATCTGTTAAGCCGGAAAAATGATTAAAATAGGGTTTTTACCCTATATAATAAGTGTAATCACCTCTTACACCGATACGCTCCCGGGTATACCTTTGTCATCAAAAAATAGATAGTTATGAAAATTATAGTTGTTGATGATAACAAAACATTCCGAGACGGGATTACTTATTATTTAGAAAACGTTCTAAAACATGAAGTAATTTCTACTGCAGAAAACGGAACTGATTTCTTACATTTAAATAACGCTCACGAAGCTGATATCATATTGATGGATGTTGAAATGCCGGGAGTAAATGGTATCGAAGCTGCAAAAAAGGCTCTGTGGGATAATAGTTTTCTAAAAATCATTGCATTAACAAGTTACACCGAAAATGCATACTTGTCTGAACTAATACAAGCGGGGTTTAAAGCATGTATTTTTAAATCTGAAGTATATGATCATCTCGAAAAAACATTCGAACAAGTTTTAGCAAATAAAATATGTTTTCCAAAGAACATTAAGTTTTCAAACAATATTAAAAACCAAACCATTTAATAATTAGCAATTATGAAAGATATATTAATTAGTCAGTTAATCAATACACTTATTACAATACCAATTGCATATGTTGTATTACGATTACTTTTTAAAAAATCGGTATTATTAAATATCGGGATTATTTTTGCAGTAAATATACTTTTAACAAGCTTTATCTCTACATACGAAACGGCCGGCCATATTAGTATATTTATTTCTTTTCCGCTTACAGTAATTATTGCTACTATTTCTCTTGTGATCATAACAAAACTGATCAAAAATCCTTTACAGGATGCAATTAATAAAGTGGTTTTATTATCAGAAGGCCGTTTGGATCAAAAATACGAAAGCATCGATTCAGACAACGAAATTGGGATTTTAAATAATTCGTTGGCAAGCTTTTCAAAGAAATTGCTAGCGATTATAACAAATGTTAAAACCAGTGCAGAGAATTTAATATCTGCCAGTCAGCAACTCAGCTCGGCATCTGAAGGATTATCCCAGGGAGCCAGTGAGCAGGCTTCTTCTGCCGAAGAAGTTTCATCGTCAATGGAGCAGATGGTGTCAAATATTCAACAAAATACGGATAACGCACAACAAACCGAGAAAATTGCGATAAGTGCTTCGGAAGGAATCACGAAAGTAGCCAATGCTGCTCAGGAGAGTTTAGCTTCAATGAGAAAAATTGCCGAGAAAATAACCATTGTGAACGATATTGCATTTCAAACAAATATTCTGGCACTTAATGCCGCGGTAGAAGCGGCTCGGGCAGGTGAGCATGGTAAAGGATTTGCAGTAGTAGCTGCCGAAGTAAGAAAGCTTGCCGAACGAAGTAAAGTAGCTGCCGACGAGATCAATGATTTATCCGGACATAGTTTAAAAGTAACTGAAGATGCCGGCGAATTTATGTTGGGTATTATTCCTGAAATAGAAAAAACGGCCAAATTGGTTCAAGAGATTGCTGCTGCCAGCATGGAACAAAACTCAGGTGCAGATCAGATAAACAATGCCATACAGCAACTAAATCAGGTTACACAGCAAAATGCCGCTGCCAGCGAAGAAATTGCCACAGGCTCTGAAGAGCTTGCCAGCCAGTCGGAACAATTGGATGAAATGATCAGCTTTTTTACAATCGAAGAATTAAAAAGAAAAAGTACTTTGCGTAATAACCGGGAAAATGATCATAGAACTCAAAGATTTCAAAATCATAGAAACGAAAATAAGAATTCGAACAGGGGAGTAAAGCTGCACCTCGATAGTAAGGACAGCATGGATTCAGATTATGAATCATTTTAGTTGATTGGAGTTTTCATAAGCAGAAAAAGGAAAGTGTGTTAATGCTTTCCTTTTTTAATTTTTATTTAGGTGTTATTCGCTGAATTTTAAAAGACATTGCGTTTATTTAATTCATTCTCCAATTTCTCGCGTTTAATAGCCTTTCCATGGGCTGGTAAATATAGCTTGCAGTCTGTTTCATACAGCTTTTTCCACGATTTTATCATGGTGGGAATATCATTTCCGAATGGAGTTAATATCGTTTTTCTAAAATGGCCAAACATGGTATCGCCAACAATTGCCATTTCATTATCAATCAGTAAGCTAACAGAACCTTTTGTATGGCCTGGAGTTTCAATAATTCGTAAGTCCGGATTATTATCTACTAAATCATTCGATTGAATAATGATATCCGGATTAACGGGATCATAAGCAGCTAATTGCGGAGTAAATCTTCGTCCTAATCTGGCGATAATATTTGTGATAAACATGGTGCCATCCGGAATAGGTGTATAGCCTTTGGCCAGGCACTCTGCTTCTGCGTGGTGAACAATTAGTTTCGGGCTAAACAAATCGTAAATTGCTTTTGCATTTTGCGAATGATCATAATGAGTATGGGTCAGTAAAAGGTAATTTAAGTCATTTCCGTTCAATTTGCTTTTTAATAAGGATAATAGCTTTGATGAGAATTTCTTTTGTCCAGTATCAACCAATACTCTTAGATTCTGTTTTTCGATTAGATAACAATTGGTTATGCCTATTTTAAATAATAGAATTTTTGTTCCTGCTGTCGTTTTCCAGGTAAGCATATCTTTTTTATTTAGATTTAATTTCCATTAGTTCAATGGGAGCACCATTGTGTTTTATCATTGCAACGGTAATTCCTTGCATCGGACTGTTAGGTTCTGCAATCACATCAAAACCTCTTATGGCTTTATTAATATTGGGAACAACGAATGCAATATGTGGCATGGTTTTAATTATTTCATCAAATGGGCAATCTTCTTCAAACCGCATCATTTCAATGCCAAAAGGACTTGTGTCAAATCCTTTAACATATAATCTTAAATGTGGAATGTATCTTTCTCCGGGAATTGGGTCTTTTACCGGAATTCCTATATGGTGATAATTCCATCCCCATTCTTCAGTTGCCAATGGTAATTCTGTTTCTTTTCTCATCATGACATATTAAATATTTTATATCAAATATATTACAAAAAAATTGACATTGAGTAAGTTTCAATATTAACTTGCACATAACTAATTATTTAATGAAAAAAAGAAAGTTTTGTGCAATCATACAATTAATTTTTGTCTGTGGGTTTAATATCATAGCTTTAGGGTTAAATGCGCAGGAAGCTACTATCTTGCATAAAAACGTAGGAGTTTTTATAGATTCTACAGAAAATATAAAATACCTTTTATTTCCGGATTATTTTAATAATGATTTTGTTGGAGCCCAAATTTTCAAATCTCCTGAAGAGAAATACGAACTATTAATATACCTGAAAGATAGAGAAACCTTACATCTTGAAATTGAGAAGGAAGATTTAAGAAAATTGCGCAAGAGTGCATCTGCTTTAAAGAATGAGTATCAGAAGAATGATACGATTAATTATTATAGTATCTTTTTAAACGATGGGACAGTTTTAATAGGAAGAATATTAAACCAGTGCGGGAATCATTTTATGATAAAATCCGCAAGTCTGGGTGAGGTTCGCGTCCCTGCATTCGGGATCAACGAAATACGTTGTTTAAACCTAAAAGAGATTAATCCTTATGATCTTAACAAAAATGAACATGCTTCAAGATATTTTTATGCGCCATCTTCTATTCCTATGAAAAAAGGAGAAGGATATTTTCAGGATATTTATCTGGTGTTCGTCTCTGCGAATTATTCAATTACAAATCATTTAATTGTTGGAGGGGGCTTTACAATATTACCTGGAGTTAATATCAATGAGCAAGCTTATTTTGTGAATATGAAAGCTGCATATGCATGGAGTGATAAACTCTATGTAGGCGGTGGCGGACTATTCTTTAATGTTGGAGCAGCAAATACGAATATTGCTATAGGATATGGTGTAATCACGTATGGATCACTTGATCATAATGCAACTTTTGGACTGGGTTATGGTTTCGAATCAGGTAATCTAATGAACTCTCCGGTTGTTACTGTATGTGGAATGACACGATTATCTAAACGAATTGCTTTTATGACCGAAAACTGGATGTTTACTGTTACATATACCAATGAAACAGAAATGGAAATATCACCTGGGAATATAGTGTTTACGGATGAAGAAATTACTGAAACATTTTATATATTATCCTATGGCTTGCGTTTTTTTAGTCATAAAATAAGTGTTGATTTAGCTTTTATTAATATTCCTAATACTGGAGAATTTTTCTTTCCTGGAATACCTTACCTCGATTTTGTTGTGCGATTTTGAATTAGATTAAAAGAAAGAAATAAGCAACATATTGACATTGAGTATCAATATTCATAACTTTATAATCCTTTCTAAATACGGGTTTAAATTTTAAAATAGGAG
>CAYVEW010000013.1:0-45376 GCA_964450375.1 uncultured Bacteroidales bacterium | reverse complement strand
AGTTTCCGACGATCATGACAATTTTGTCATGATATCGGAATGATGATAAACCGTTTTAACGGTTTCGTCATCATCCGTCTCCCGCTCAATTTAAATAAAAGATTGCCCTTAAAAGCAATCTTTTTTTATTTATACACATATAAGAATAGCTATGTCTGATGAAATGAAACCCTGTCCACAATGCGAATCGCCCTATGGATACTTTTTAAAAGAAAATTTGTTTGCCTGTCCGGAATGCAATCACGAATGGAATCCAAATGTTATTACAGATGAAGAAAGCCTGGTTGTTAAAGACTCAAACGGAAACCAACTGCAGGATGGCGACTCAGTTATTGTAATTAAGGATTTACCTGTTAAAGGAGCATCGGGTCCAATAAAAGCAGGAACCAAAGTTAAAAAGATTCGTCTTTCTGAAGGTGATCATAATATCGATTGTAAAATTGATGGATTTGGTGCTATGGCTCTAAAATCTGAATTTGTTAAAAAAGCATAAGGATTATAAACAACAAGAACACTTCTTAAGATTGCTAATTATATCCAAATACGTTTTTATAATGTAGATAGGGTATATTATTAAAATAAAATTTAACGGAGTCAACTTTTTTATTAAACTCTAAAGAATTAATTCGTGTTGAATTTTAATTATCTTTGAAATTACCTTAACTCATAAATTTTGTTTTAAAATGATTAAAACCATTTTACTGGTTGGCTTCGGTGGATTCATTGGCAGTGTAGCACGATATTTTATTTCAAAACTGAATATTTATTTTGATTTTCTGGCCATTCCCTTTGGAACACTTACAGTTAACGTACTGGGCAGTTTCTTAATTGGTTTTTTAACCGGAATATCAGATAAAAGCGTGATCCTGTCTGCCGATTTAAGATTACTGCTCATGGTAGGAATCTGTGGTGGATTTACCACCTTCTCTACATTCACAAACGAGAATCTGATGCTACTTCACAATGGCCAGATATTATCCTTATTTCTATACACAGGCCTTAGTATCTTTTTAGGATTTATTGCTGTTTATTTAGGTTATATTTCATCAAACTTGTTATAGAATGGAAACAAAAAATAGTGTATTAAAAATTTATGCAAGTACAACAGATAAATTAGGAACAAAATTACTGTACGAACATATTGTCCATTTAGCAAAAGAAAATAATATTTCCGGTGTTACGGTTTATCGCGGAATTATGGGCTACGGTTCCAGCAGCAAACACATAAGTTCATCAAAATTCTGGGAGCTAACCGAAAAACTTCCGGTAACAATAGAAATTATTGATAAAACAGATATTTTGCATAGTTTCTTTCAATTAATTGAACCTGACATAAAAAGTATGGAAAAAGGCTGCTTAGTTAGTATTGAACCTGTTACAATTTTATTGTCGAAACCGGGTGCTATGAAGTAAATCTTACACTGCACCATATCAACTCCTTTTATACATATGATGGCAATTATAAAGCCCGGAAATTTCCGGGCTTTCTAAATGTTATTTTATTTTTTCTTAGGTGGTTTATAACCTTTTTGTTTTGCTGCTTCCTCCAGCCGGGCTTGCCATTTCGATTTTTTTACTGGTTTCTTCTTATTTTCGTGTAGTTTCTTTAATAAAGCTTCATCATCAACAAATCGTCTGATAAAAACAGTTTGTCCCAGTGTAATAACATTTGATAAGAAATAATAATAACTTAAACCTGCAGAATAGTTATTAAAGAAGAACAATAACATTACAGGCATCATGTAAGTCATCATAAATTTCATACCTGGCATTTGCTGGTTTGCATCATTCATTTGCCCGGTGTTTAAGCGTGATGAGAATACCAATGCAACCGCCATTAAAATAGTAAATAAACTCACATGATCACCATATCCAAAGGGAACAGTAAATGGAAGATCTAAAATTGAATCGTAGGAAGATAAATCATCGGCCCATAAAAATGCTTTTTGCCTTAACTCAAACGATGTTGGAAAAAACCTGAACATGGCAAACAAAATTGGAATTTGAATTACCATCGGGATGCATCCACCCATTGGATTAACACCAACTTTCTTATACATTGCCATTGTTGCCTGCTGCTTTTTCATCGCATCTTCTTTCTTCGGAAATTTCTTGTTGATTTCGTCAATTTCCGGTTTCAAAACACGCATTTTAGCAGTAGACAGATACGACTTGTAAGTTAACGGGAATAATACAAGTTTTATTAAAATGGTTAGTAGTAATATGATTAATCCGTAGTTTGTAATAAAGTTATCCAGAAAGTTGAAAACAGGAATTACAACAAAACGGTTAATCCATCCGAAAATACCCCATCCCAGCGGAATAATTTTTTCAAAATCAAGATCGTACTTTTTTAAGGTATTAAAGTGATTAGGCCCAAAATAAAACGACATGGGGACACTTGATTTTGGGGCATAATTAAACGGAATACCAATGGTCGACTCAAAGTGTTTTAAATACTTCTCTGATTCTTCAAGGTTTGTAAACTCTATTTCGGCATTTGCAAAGAAGTTATCAGCTACCAGAATCGTTGAAAAGAATTGTTGTTGATAAGATACCCATTTTAACTTTGTATTTAATTCTTCCCGGGCTTCATCTTTACTTCTTGAAGTTAAGGTATTTACTTCGTCCTGGTAGAATTTGTAACCCATCGTTGTATACTGATTTTCATTCTTTGTACCTTTTTCCTGTTGTGGTGAATACATTGAGAACTTTAAATCAAGTACACTTAAATTACTGGCTATTACTTCGTTTATTCCAACAAAATTAATGTCGAAATCAACCATATAGCTATCTGGATTTAAGCTATAAGCATACTCAATATACCTATTGTCGCCAGCATATAATCTCATTTTAACAGAATTTGAACTTTTGTTTTCTGCCACAAAAAACAAATCATTTGTCATGATACTTCTGTTGTGAGAAAAGAAATTGAGTCCGAAAACCGTTGAATCTCCATCAAATAAAATTAATGGTTCTTGAGAATACGTTTTATAATCTTTTAGCTCAACAGAATAAACTCTACCCCCTTTATTGCTAATTTTAATTTTTAACAATTCGTTTTCGAGCGTGATAAATTCCTGAGTTCCCGATCCTGCCGAAGCAAAACTCCCGTACATATTTGTTAACACACTATCTTTAGCTGATTTTTCAACCACAGCTTCTTCTGCAACGGGTTGTTGTAATTTAACAGCTTCTTCTATTTTTTGCTGAGCAAGCTCCTGCTGGCGAACTAACTCCAACGAATCTCTTTTTCTTTTTGCTTCTTCAACTTGTTCTTGTGAAGGTTTATTTAGCGTTGTCCATAGAATTAAAATTCCCGCAATTAAAATAATCCCTATAATCGAATTCCTATCCATCTTTATATTCTATTTTATCATCAATTAAAAAATCAGGCACATCTTTTACGCCTGCAATATTAGTATATTTTTATTATTAATCTTTACAGATTTCTTTTACAAAATTTACAAATAAAGGATGTGGATTTACCACAGTGCTCTTATACTCAGGATGAAACTGCACTCCAATAAACCATCTGTGCTCAGGTATTTCAACAATTTCAACCAAGCCGGTATCAGTGTTAAAACCTACTGGTTTCATTCCTGCTTTTTCGAAACGATCCAAATAATCATTATTAAATTCGTACCTGTGACGGTGACGTTCTGTAATATTTTCCTGATTATAAACACTAAAAACTTTCGAGTCTTTATTAATTTTACATGGATATGCACCTAAACGCATTGTTCCACCTTTTTCGGTTACTCCTTTTTGCTCTTCCATTAAATCAATTACCGGATTCTTGGTTGTGCGGCTCATTTCCGATGAATCTGCATCTTTTAACCCCAAAATATTTCTGGCGAATTCAATAACAGCACACTGCATTCCTAAACAAATTCCCAAAAATGGAATATTATTTTCGCGAACATACCTTACTGCAGCTATTTTACCTTCAATTCCGCGTTGTCCAAAACCCGGAGCAACAACAATTCCCTGCACATCTTTTAACTTATCGGCCACATTTTCTTCGCTAATCTTTTCTGAGTGGATACATTTAACATTTACCTTGCATTGATTCATAGAACCTGCGTGCACAAAAGATTCCATTATGGATTTATACGAATCGGGTAACTCTACATATTTACCTATTAACCCGATGGTAATTTCTTTTTTAGGATTTTTTAGTTTATCGATAAACTGTTTCCATTTCGTTAGTTTAGGTTCTTCGTTCTCTGGTAAGCCCAATTTTCTTAAAACGGTTAAATCCAGTTTTTCATCTTTCATTAACAAAGGTACTTCGTAAATTGTAGAAACATCGATCGATTGAATTACCGATTGCATATCAACATTACAAAACAAGGCCACCTTTTTTCGAATATCTGCAGTAAGTGGACGCTCAGATCTTAAAACCAAAACATCTGGCTGTATACCATTTTCTAACATCACTTTTACAGAGTGTTGAGTAGGTTTTGTTTTTAACTCGCCCGAAGCTGCCAAATAAGGCACAAGGGTTAAATGAATAAACACGCTATTTTGGGGCCCTAACTCCCACTTTAACTGGCGCACGGCTTCTATATAAGGTAAAGATTCAATATCACCTACTGTTCCACCAATTTCGGTAATAACCACATCGTAATTATACTTTTTACCTAAAAGTTTGATATTACGCTTAATTTCGTCTGTAATATGCGGAATAACCTGAACTGTTTTTCCCAAATAATCGCCTTTTCGCTCTTTATTGATTACGGTTTGATAAATTCTACCGGTTGTCACATTATTTGATTGTGTAGTAGGCAGATTAATAAAACGCTCGTAATGACCAAGATCCAGATCAGTTTCTGCGCCATCTTCGGTAACATAGCATTCGCCGTGTTCGTATGGATTTAGTGTACCCGGATCGACATTAATGTATGGATCCAACTTTTGAATTGTAACGGAATAACCTCTTGCCTGAAGCAATTTTGCCAATGAAGCCGATATGATTCCTTTACCTAATGAGGAAGTAACTCCCCCAGTTACAAATATGTATTTTGTTGCCGACAAAACTTTATGATTTAATATGTTATACTAGTTTTTATTCTGATTCGGAATCTGTTCTATCAATCATTCTTACTTTTTCTTCCAAAATTGTAATTTCCTTTCTGGCATCAACAATTTTCTTCTGGTATTCTTTTAACATATCTTCTCCTTTTTGCGAATCAGCATTAAAGAATCCAATATTGTTTTCCCACAAAGTAATGTTGTTTTCAAGTTTCTTAATTTTATTAAAAAACTTATCTCTTTCGTGTCTTATTTTCGATTCCGATTTTGGTTTATGTTGCAAAGTCTCTAAGCGAGTTTGAAATTTAAGCAGGTTCTTTTCCTTATCACCAAGTTTTAATTTATCAAACTGTTTGTTTAACTCATCTCTAAATTCGTTCTGAATTTTGTCTTTTAATTTGTAAGGCACAAAACCAATTTCAGCAAAATCTTCCTGAAACTTTTTTAATGCTTCAAAATTCTCATTTACATCACTGGTAAACTGGTAATTTTTGACTTTATCTATAATTTCTTGTTTTAATTTGAGATTGGTATCAAACTCTTGATCAATGTTTTTATAGTATTCTGATTTTTTGTTAAAAAAATGATCGCAAGCAGCACGGAAACGTTTCCAAATTTTATCAGATTGTTTTCGCGATACCGGTCCAACTTCTTTCCATTTGTTTTGAAGATTTATAAGCTCTTTTGTTGTTTTTTTCCAATCGGTACTGTCTTGAAGAGATTCTGCTTTTTCACATAAATCGATTTTCTTTTGCAGGTTATCTTCTTGTAATTCTTTGTTTTGCGCATAAAAATCGCGTTTTTTAGCGAAGAATCTATCGCAGGCATTTCTAAACCGTGCATATATTTTATTGTTGTCTTTTTTAGGAGCAAATCCAATGGTTCTCCATACTTTTTGCAACTCTATAATTTCATCTGTATTTTTTGTCCAATCACTATGCGACTCGGATTCACGATTTGCTAACTCTTCTGCTTGTTCACAAAGTTTTTCTTTTCGTTCCAGATTATTCTTTTGTTCATCTTTCAGGTTCTTAAAATAATCCTGGTGTTTTTTATTTATAATTCGGGTTGCTTCCTTAAATCTTTCCCATATTGGTTCTTTATCTTCATTCGGAACAGGTCCTATTTCTCTCCACTGATTGTGATACTTCTGCAATGTTTTGAAGGCTGCCACTACCGAGGTTTCATCAGTCAATTTCTCCGCTTTTTCGCATAGTTCTGTCTTTAATTCCAGATTCTTTTTTAAATCAAGATCTCGTAATTCTTTATTTATATTGATATAATCATAAAACTTCTCAACATGATGATGATAGGTATTCCACAAATCCTTAAGCTTTTGTTGCGGTACAGGCCCAACTTCTTTCCAGCGCCTTTGTAAATCCCTAAATTCTTTAAAAGTATCTCCTATTGATTCATCTCTTGTAACTAAATCCTTCAATTCTTCAATAATCGCAAACTTTTTCTCAAGGTTTGCGTCTTTTCCCTTTTCCAGTTGCCTGTTAAAGTCAGCTTTTAATCGTCGGTATCTTTTAAACTGTTCTTTTAAATCAGTTTCAACAGGATCTTCAGCTGGAGCAAAATCATCAATATTTCCACCTTCACTTAAAAAAATCTTTCGTTTTTCTTCGTTTACAGCCTTTTGTTTTTTGTAAAAACTTGCCTTAATCGCCTCTACTTCTTTACGAATATCGTTTATTGGATTATTATTGATTAACAAGGTTAATTCTTCAACAAGTTTTTCTCTTGATAAAGTTGTGTAATCAATTTCCAATAAATCCTTTTTCTCTTCAGCTTTTACAGGCTCACTTACTTCATCCTTTTCCTCGTTGGCACCTGAATTAGTATCTGAATTACCATCAGATTTTACTTCCTGATCTTTCTCATCATCATCAGATTCCGTTTTTTCCGAGTTTATTTCATCCGTTGTATTTGCCTGTTCTGAATTAGCATCCAAATTTTGCTGTTCGTCTTGAACAGAGTCAGAGTTTTGTAAATCTTTAGTGTCCATAGTGAAATTTTGCTTTTAGAATCTATTAAAATAAATTCCCGTTTTACAGGATACGAAAATAAATATTTAACTACTAATACTCAAAGAATTTTAGCATTAAATGATTAAATAAATAAATATACAATTTATCACAAAAAAAGCTGTTCTGAAAAAATAGAACAGCTTTTTATGAAAAAATGAACCCTAAACCTAAAATTTAAAGCCTACTGTTAAAGCAAAATTATTTTTAACCTGGCTAATATTTGCTATATCCAAATCCGGATTACCACTTAAAACAGCGTAATTATAATCGTTCGAATATTGTTTCATACCAAAGTCAATATAGAAATTGTTTTGTCTGTATCCAACACCTCCCGATATAGCATAACTATAACTATCTTCATTTATGGTTTCGTTAGTAAACGGACTTGTGGAATAATTAAATCCGCCACGCACATAAAAAGTATTAAACCGCACTTCGGCTCCCGCCCTAATATTGTGTGTGGATTTGTAAAATGAGCCAATAAACTGATTATCTTCAACAACACCCCTGCTATTATCTTTATCGCTTAATTTCATGGTTGAATAATCGACAAACTCATAATCTACATCAATAAGAGCAAATTTTGCAATTTGAAAACCTACACTGGCATTTACCCGATACGGTGTAGTTAGCGAATATTCATATTTATTTGAACTGGATTCTTCACGTAAAACCCCCTGATCATCTGTTTTTCCTTCAACTCTTGTATAAAAAGTTTCCTCCAGCTCATAAAATGTTGGTAAATGAAAAGCCAAACCAAGCCTGATAAAATCTATCGGTTTATAAATAGCTCCTGCTTTAAATGTAAAACCAGTACCTGTAGTTTGTGAAACTTCATCTATTTTTAAATAATCAAAATTATTAATATTAAGGGTATTGGAGCTTTCGTACTCGTAATGCGACAGAAACTCTTTATAATTCAGTCTGTATATTCCAACACTAGCCCCAACATATAATTTGTGTGAATAATTAGCACCAAAGGCAAAAACAAACTCTCCAACAGAGCCTTCTGTTTGTATTGCTTTTTGCTGATTAATATTAAATGTTGCAGGATTTGCAAAGATAGTATCGGTAATATCACTTCTGTATTGAACCGGATCGGGATAATTCGCAATGGTATCAATTAAGTAGGTTTGCCATAGCAATTCTTCGTAATATGGACTCCAGATGTTTTCTACATTAGCTCTATAAATGTATTCTTCCATTATAGAAAAAATATTAACTCCATTCAATAATGCATTGCTATTAAAATCCTTCGATTTATTATAGTTAATCGAAAAGTTAGCATTCACCCACCTTGAATCGGTATTTTCTAAATCATAGGATGTCACAAAACCTAGATTACTCAATCCAAATCTATATAAATTATCATTTGTAACAGTATTAAGGTAAGTACTACTCGATTGATCGAATGTCAGACCCGGTGAAAACATGAATTCTGAGCTTCGATAAACACCTAAACCAGCAGGGTTTATTGCTATAGAAGATATATCTCCCCCCAATGCACCAAAAGCCCCTCCCATAGACATAAACCGTGCTGTACCATTTAAATCGTAGTTCGAGAATTTAAGAGCATGGTCGACATACACCGACTGCGCATTTAACGAATAACCCGATATTATCAATACTATTGCTATATAAAATACTTTTTTCATATGTTTGTTCCTATTTTAATTAAACAATATCGCCTATTTCTTATCTTCTACCACCACCTGATCTTGAAGATGAAGAAGAGCTCCTTGAACTACTTCCGGATGAACTTGATGACCCGGAACTTCTCGATGATCCGGAAGAAGATGATCTACCTACACTCGAACCTCTGCTTGATGAGCTACCAGAACTTCTGGTATAAGAGCTACCACTGGACCTTGAACCAGATCTATTTGTTGAATAGCTTGAGCCCCTTGATGTACCACTGCTATTATTCACACCAGAACGACTGGTACTACTAGGTCTATTATATCTGGTTGAGCCAGTAGAGCGGGTAGACCTGTTATATGTTGATCGTGATGTGGCTTCTGGCCTTGTATAAGTTCTATCGTCGGTTCGTGTACTTACCGTTCTGGTTGTTCCGGTTGTACTTGTTCTCTCTCTTGAGATGGCATTGGATGTCCTGTTTACATCTCTGCCTGTAGCAATTCTTGTATTTGTAGTTTCTCGTGTTTGCCTGGTTGAAACCGATTGTCTATCCATGCCAGATTTTATAGTAGATGAACTACGAATATCTCTACCTATGTAATTTTCAGGCAATTCTCTATCCGTTCTGTTAGTACGTATATTGGTGGAACTTCCGGTTGCATAATCTCTTCTTCCGTAATTATAACTTGCTGAACTTACATAATTATTATAATAAGGATAGCCACCGTTGAAATAGGAGTAAGAATAATAAGGATAGCCGCCATAGTAATAAGGGCTATAATACCAGCGATCATAGTACCATGAGTCGTAATAATATGGATGATAAAATGATGAATAATAACTATATGAACCATAATAAGCTCTTCGTGGCCAGTAACCAAAACTTGATGTGATATACCTTGGCTCTACCCATACCTGATCTCCTACAATTACTACGTTGTAATATGGATCGTTAAAGAAACCAGAAGCTAACCAATATGCATCTGAATTTATTACAAAAATATTACTCATTCCATAAGAAGCACCAAATACGGCTTCTTTTCTTCTTTCGTAGGCTTCCTGATAGTCATCAACAATAATATCTGAGTATGTTAAGTTACCTTCTTCTTCGTAGATAACGGTATCAATTTCGTCTCTGGAATCATCTGCTAAAACAGCATTAACTCTTTTTTCGAAATCAGCATTATCATATTTTGTTTCAGGACTTTTAGTTGTAACTACTTCATTATTCACCATTTGTAATTCGTCGGTTGGCGAATAGTATATATCATCGTTAACCGAGGTTTGCTGTAATGACGAACATGAGGCAAATATAAGCAGTAAGCTAAATGCGATATAAATTTTTGTTTTCATAATGAACCTCCTGTTTAGTTATATTTTATAATTTAATTCTTTATTTTTGCAGCTTAAAATTAAATAATCAAAATCACATAAAACAAAACAAAAATTATACCAAACATGGCAAAAGGACTAACAAAAAGAGAAGAAAATTACTCGCAATGGTATAACGAATTAGTTGTAAAAGCAGATCTTGCTGAAAACTCTGCAGTAAGAGGATCAATGGTAATAAAGCCATATGGTTATTCCATTTGGGAAAAAATGCAAGCTGCATTGGATAAAATGTTTAAAGATACCGGACACTCGAATGCATATTTTCCCTTATTTATACCTAAATCTTTTTTCTCGAAAGAAGCCAGCCATGTAGATGGTTTTGCAAAAGAATGTGCTGTTGTTACTCATTACAGACTAAAAAACGATGGAAATAACAACATAATTGTTGATCCGGATGCTAAATTGGAAGAAGAATTAATTGTTCGTCCAACATCCGAAACCATTATTTGGAATACCTATAAAAACTGGATTCAATCCTACAGAGATTTACCAATTTTGGTAAACCAATGGGCTAATGTAGTTCGATGGGAGATGAGAACCAGGTTGTTTTTAAGAACAGCAGAGTTTTTATGGCAGGAAGGCCATACGGCACATGCAACCAAACAGGAAGCAATTGAAGAAACCGAACGTATGATCAATGTTTATGCCGAATTTGCAGAAAAATGGATGGGAGTTCCTGTCATTAAAGGATATAAATCGGAAAATGAGCGTTTTGCGGGAGCACTTGACACCTATGCAATTGAAGCTCTGATGCAGGATGGGAAAGCTTTACAAGCCGGAACATCGCACTTTTTGGGACAGAATTTTGCAAAGGCTTTTGATGTTAAGTTTACTGATAAAGAAGGTAAACTAGATTATGTTTGGGCTACATCGTGGGGAGTTTCGACACGTTTGGTAGGTGCCTTGATTATGGCCCACTCTGATGATCAAGGCTTGGTATTACCACCAAAATTAGCGCCAATACAAGTTGTTATCGTTCCCATTTATAAAGGAGAAGAACAATTAAACCAGATTTCGGAGAGAGTTGATGTAATAAAAAAGAAACTGGAAGATATAGGTATATCTGTTAAATATGATAATCGGGATACTTACAAACCTGGTTTTAAATTTGCAGAATATGAACTAAAAGGAGTTCCTGTTCGAATAGCAATAGGCCCTCGCGATTTAGAAAACAATACACTTGAAATTGCCAGAAGAGATACTTTTGAAAAAGAAATCAAACCACAAGATGGCATTGAGAATTACATTAAAGAACTCTTAACGAAAATTCAAGATAATATCTACAACAAAGCATTTAAATTCCGAGAAGAAAATACGCACACGGTAGATTCGTATGATGAATTTAAGGATATTATAGAAAATAAAGGGGGGTTTGTTCTGGCCCATTGGGATGGAACTACTGAAACCGAGCAAAAAATAAAAGAAGAAACGAAAGCAACCATCCGATGCATACCATTTGATGGAAAAGAAGAAGATGGGAAATGTATTTATACAGGAAAACCATCCAAAAAAAGAGCAATATTCGCAAAAGCTTATTAATTTAGCATAAATAATAAATTTATATCAATGACTGAAAAAGATAAGAAAGAGCAAATCCTAACGGCTCTTGAAATGAAGTCGCTAATAAAACAAAAGGTTTACGATCAAACACTTGAATCATTCAATCTTTTAAAGGAAGTTCTACAGGAAATTACTGAAGAATATAATAAAGATCTGAATATAAAAGACCCAAGAATAAACTTTGAATACAAAGAGCGTGGAGAGTTTGAAGCACAGTTAAAAGTAGCTGGCGACATTCTGATATTTACCATGCACTCAAATATCTTTGAATTCGATCGTGACCATAATGTATGGAAATTAAATTACATAAAAGACAACGCTATTTATAGTTTTTGCGGCATGATCAATGTGTATAACTTTTTAGCCGATTCGTTTAAATACAACAGACTGGATGATTTAGGTTATTTGGTTACACGTATATTTGTGAATGTTGAAAAGCATTTCTTTGTTGAAGGAAAAAGGCAACAGGAATATTTATACAACAACTTTGGCAAGTTATTATTGACTAAAGAAACCATTAAAGATATTATTCTGCAGATAATTATTTATGCAATCGAATTCGATTTACTTGTTCCCCCTTATGATAATATTAAAATTGCTTCGGTAGCTCAATTAAATGAGCGATTGGAATTTGCGAAGATGAAAACAGGCAAACGATTAGGATTTAAATTTAACTCAGACGACATATCATAAACCGCAGTTATTAAGTATTTTAACAAAAAAAACAGACATTTTTAAAAAAATATGTCTGTTTTTTTTGCAACAATTTAAAAACTCAATCGTCTTTTAATAGAAATTAAGTTGTTTGAAATCGTACACTTTTTGTTGCAGAACCGAACAGATGTAATTAGATAACAACACATAAAATATGATTTATAAATCTGATTTACATCTACTTAATTTTTTTGGCATAATAAATGAACAATAGTTGTGGAATTATTAATCTTAAATATTCAAAAGTCATGGTAGTAGATTTAAAAGCAAACGAGTTAGTATTAAAAGCAAGTGATTCAAATTACTTTGCTGAAGATAAAAACGTTGACGGAAAACTGATTTTAACCAATCAAAGAGTATATTTTAAAACCAAAGAAGATTTATACGCAGACTATAATCTTGAAATTTTACCAAATCAAATTCAGGAAATATTGTATTTTAATACGATGAAAATTTTTCCAAACGGACTAAACATTATCCTAAAAGAAGGCAAAGAGCTAAAATTTAAAATTGGCAAAAGAAATTCCTGGGGTAAAGTTTTAAATAAAATCTATTAATACTGCCAATTACAACATCAATATATATTTCAGTTTATTAAATTTAGGTGTAGCATTTTGTGCTGCACCTTTTTTAATATAAAGAAATCGAAAAATTTAATAAATAATGCTAAATACCTTATTTTATAATCTTTCGATTAAACAACTCAATGTTTTTTTTGTTAAACTGATAATAAAAATTAAATACAGATGAAAAAAATCGGACTATTTTATGGTTCAACTACCGGAAATACAGAGAAACTTGCACAAAAAATAAAAGATAATTTACCTTTGGGTATGGTCGATATTTACAATGTAAAAAACGTTAATATAGAAGATGTTGAGAAGTATGATAATATTATTTTAGGATCATCCACCTGGGGAAAAGGTATTTTGCAATCCGATTTTGAAATCTTTCTGCATGATGTGTTAAAATCAGCCAATTTAAAAGGCAAAAAAATAGCCATATTTGGCACCGGAGATTCTGCTGTTTATCCCGAATCGTTTGCCGATTCGATGGGAATTATTTTTGACACCCTAGAAGGAAAAGGTGTTACATTTGTTGGCGAGTTTCCTACCGATGGCTACAAGTTCGAAGCATCCTTATCGATGTTTGGTGATAAGTTTATTGGTTTACCATTGGATGACGATTCAGACGATGAACAAAACAAACTTCGTATTGCGATCTGGACCGATCTGCTTAAATTGGATATGAATTAAGCAATTGTTGTTTTAACTGGCTATTTGTCTTTTTAAATTGTTATATTTATTGGCCTAATTAAAATAACATCTTATGAAGATTGCTATAATATATTCAACAAAACATGGTTGCACAGATAAATGTGCTCACACCCTATCCAACGAAATAAGCATAAATTCAACATTAATAAATCTGGAACACTCAACAGAAATAAACCTGGATGAGTTTGATACAGTTATTATAGGAGGATCGATACATGCCGGATCTGTTAACAAAAAAATAAAGAAGTTTATTGATAAAAATACTGATGCCTTGCTTAACAAAACGCTGGGATTATTCCTATGCTGTTTATTTGAAGGCGACGTTGCCCTGAAACAATTTGAAGATGCATTCCCTGAGAATTTACGAAATAAAGCTATAGCGCACGGTTTGTTTGGTGGCGAACTCGATTTTAGTAAAATGAATATAATCGAAAAAGCCATTGTTAAAAAAGTTGCGAATGTAGACGATAGCGTATCGAAAATTAATTACAGCAACATTAAAGGGTTTGCAGAAAAATTCATTTAAACAGTATAAAATTATATTAAAAAACATAAGCTATATGCTTAATATTGCAGTGTATTATTATGAAATAAAGAAGCAAAATTTTAACTTGCGTACCTAAATAAAACCTTCAAAAATTAAAACAAAATTGTTATGAAACAAAAATTTTCAACCATCATTCTGGCAACATTTGCATTGTTTTTTATTGCAAGTTGCGGAACCAAAAATACTATGGAAACAGATAGCGAAATACAAAAGAAAGTAGATGCTTTTGTAGAAGTAGAGTTAACTTCAGACATAAGTCATCTTTCTGAAAATCAAAAAGAGATGTTGACTTATTTATTCGAAGCTGCACAATTAATGGAAGACATCTTTTGGCAACAAGCTTACGGCGATAAAGAAGCTCTTTTGAGCAGTATAGATGATGCAGCCATAAAAGAATTTGTTAAGATTAATTATGGCCCATGGGAAAGATTAAATAACAACGAACCTTTTATGGAAGGAGTTGGTCCAAAACCTGCGGGTGCAAACTTCTATCCTACGGATATGACAAAAGAAGAATTTGAAGCCCTTGAAGCTGAAGACAAAACAAGCTTATACACGATTATCAGAAGGGACGAAGAAGGTAACTTATATACAATACCTTACCACGAAGCATTTAAGGAAGAAACAGATAAAGCAATTGAATTGATAAAAAAAGCTGCTGCTTTAGCTGAAGACGAAGGATTTAAAAAATATCTTGAACTAAGAGCAGAAGCGCTTGCTACGGATGATTATTTTGAAAGTGATCTTGCCTGGATGAGCATGAAGAATAACAAAATTGATTTTGTTGTCGGCCCGATTGAAAACTACGAAGATGCTTTATATGGATACAAAGCGGCTCATGAATCGTTTATATTAATTAAAGACCTTGAATGGAGCGAAAAACTTGCAAAATTTGCCGCTCTTTTACCTGAACTTCAAAAAAGCCTTCCGGTTGACGATGAATACAAAGCAGAAGTTCCTGGAAGTGATTCTGATTTAGGTGCATACGATGCTGTTTATTATGCAGGAGACTGCAATGCAGGTAGCAAAACAATAGCTATCAATTTACCTAATGATGAAAGAGTTCACATCGAAAAAGGTAGCAGAAAGCTTCAGCTTAAAAACTCAATGAAATACAAATTTGACAAAATTTTAGTTCCAATAAGCAATATGCTAATTTGTGAAGAACAGCGTCAGTACGTTAAGTTTGATGCATTCTTTGAAAATACCATGTTCCACGAAGTAGCTCATGGATTAGGAATAAAAAATACAATTAACGGTAAAGGAACAGTTCGCGAAGCTATTAAAGAACAGTACAGTGCATTAGAAGAAGGAAAAGCGGATATTTTAGGTCTTTATATGGTTGTAAAACTTGCCGAAATGGGAGAATTAGGTGAAAAAGATTTAATGGATAATTACGTTACATTTATGGCCGGATTATTCAGATCCATCCGTTTTGGTGCTGCCAGCTCGCATGGTAAAGCAAACATGGTACGCTTTAATTACTTTGCAGAAAAAGGCGCATTTACGCGTGATGAAACTACCGGAACTTATAAAGTTGACTTCGAAAAAATGACTGAAGCAATGAATTCTTTAGGTGCAGAAATACTCATTATTCAAGGAAATGGCGATTATGAAGCAGCTAAAGCAATGGTTGACAAAATGGGAGTTATCAATGAACAACTACAAGCTGATTTAAACCGAATTAATGAAGCAGGAATCCCAAGAGATATTAGATTTAAACAAGGCAAAGAAATGCTTGGATTAAATTAACATGAAAAATATACAGAAAAAAGGTTCGATATGCTTATATTGAACCTTTTTCTGTTTAATAAATAATATTCCGACATTGACCTTAAACAAGAAAACATTTTTAATCAATTGCATAATTGTTCTTTTTCCAATCATCTTGTTTGGACAAAATAAAACTATTTCGACAAGTTCGGACACCCTTAAGATACAAGCTATCCCAACAGCAGATACTATCTTTATCAACAATCAAATTAAATCTGACCAGTTTTACGACTCCCTGATTTCGTTGGCATCAAGAAATAAGCTTACAAAAGCCGCTTTAGGACTTATATTAGTAAATCAAAACAGTAAAACCAAATATGTTGGCATAGAAGATGCCCGAAATGAAGAATATTACAGGCTTTACACCGGAAAAACAATACGAAATATTGAAATCATAAAACTGGATGTATTTGGCCCCACATTTGGCGATACAATATCATCAGATATTAACTGGGTACAAAATTTCGGAAATAAATCGCATGTTAAAACCCGCGATTTTATATTAAAAAACAACCTGTTTTTTCAGTCGGGTGATAGTATAGATCCGGCACAATTAGTAGATAACGAACGCTTATTGCGTGATTTGGATTACATTAAAGATGCATCGATACAAATAATTGAAATTCCGGATAGCCCTCAGCAAGTTGATATTCTGGTAATAACCAAAGATGTATATTCTGCCGGTGCCTATATTGATTTATACAATACGTTTTCCGGAGCTGTAGAATTATACGAAAATAATCTGGCAGGAATTGGGCATCGTTTTTTAACCGGGATCTATTATAATACACTGGAGAATAATCCAATCGGATATAGTTTTAATTATAGAGTAGGTAATATTGGTAATTCGTTTATAAAAGCGAATGTTAATTACACTAAAGCATTTGAAACAGAACGCGTTGGCATAAATCTGTCGCGTAAGTTTGTTTCATATAACACCAAATGGGCTGGCAGTTTAAATGTTTCGCAAACATCCACTATTCAAAATATAAAAAAAACCGATACCATCCTGAATAATGTACTCTTAAATTATGCTACACAAGACATTTGGCTGGGTAGGTCTTTTCTTTTAAAAACAAACAACTTACAGTACCGCAACCGCACCAGAATTGTTTTAGGAGCAAGATATATTAATAATACTTTTTACAAAGGCCCGGAGGTTAGTGAGCGCTATAATTTCAGATACCACGATAATCAGATCGCTCTTTTTAGTTTGGCTTTTGCCCGGCAAAAACACTTTAAATCATCTTTGATTTATAAGTTTGGTAAAACAGAAGATATACCCATAGGAACCCTTATACAGCTAAACATTGGCCCCGAAAAAGATGAATTCTATCAAAGAATCTATTCGGGTATCATATTCGCTAAAAGAATTTATTACCCGCGAATAGGTTATCTTAATTTCCAAAGTGAATTTGGCGGACATTACTACAGAAAAGAACTGGAACAGGGCGTTTTAAACATAAGAGCACAAGCAATTAGTAACTTACACTATTTCAACTCTTTAAAACTTAGGAATTTTATTGGCGTTAATTATACAAGAGGAATAAACCGTTTCCCCGACGAACAAATATTTATTAATACGACCGACGTTTGGGGATTTAATAGTGATTATATTTATGGAACGCAACGACTTTCATTAAATGCCGAAATTGTGGCTTTCTCAGATTTATATCTATATAATTTCCGATTCTTGTTTTTTGGATTTGGCGATTTAGGTTTAATTGGCCCGGAAAATGAATCATTATTTAATCAAACCTTATATTCCGGGTTAGGTATAGGTTTTCGTGTGCGAAACGAAAACCTGGTATTTAAAACCTTTCAGATTAAAATCGCTTTTTATCCTGTTACTCCTTCGGATCAAAACCAACTTTCGTTCTTGCTTTCGGGTGAAAGTTATGCCCAACCAATCGATTTTGAGCCTTCAGCACCAGAAATTATTGACTTTAAGTAGATTATTATTCGTTATTTATTTTATGTAATTTATTTGAACAATGCGCTTTTAGTCTTGTTCTGAATGCAAATACGAATTAATAACCAAAAAAATAATTTTTATGTCAGTATTAGTTGGGAAAAAAGCGCCTGCATTTAAAGCAGATGCAGTAATTAACGGAAATCAGATCGTAGAAAATTTTTCATTAGACCAATATCTGGGGAAAAAACATGTAGTGTTTTTCTTTTACCCTGCCGATTTTACATTTGTTTGTCCTACAGAAATAATAGCCTTTCAGGAAAAAATCAATGAATTTGAAAACAGAAATGTAGCTATTGTAGGTTGTTCTGTAGACTCAGCTTTTTCGCACTGGAAATGGCTTGATACACCTGCCAATCAGGGTGGTATAAAAGGAGTTACCTATCCGTTAGTTGCCGATTTAGCAAAAACAATTTCTGAAAATTACGATGTATTAGCCGGCCATTACGATTATTCAGAAAATGGAGAAAGTACATTTAATGGAATTCCGCAGTCGTACAGAGGTTTGTTTTTAATTGATAAAGAAGGAATAGTCCGTCATCAGGTAGTAAACGACATGCCACTCGGAAGAAGTGTTGATGAAACACTCAGAATGATAGATGCTCTTCAGTATTTCGAAGAAAATGGCGAAGTTTGCCCTGCCAACTGGAAAAAAGGCGATAAAGCTTTACAGGCAACCCAAGAAGGAATCATAGATTACTTAAGCAATTGATTTTATTTTACCATAAACGGAATAAAAGCATCACGTAATTGTGATGCTTTTTCTATTTTTGCTTTATGAGAAAGCAACTAAAAATTGACATTAAAAACCTTGATGTATTTAAAAAGCAAATCATTCTGTTTGGAAACCAAATAAATGAATTTGCCTTTTTAGACAGTTCTGGTTTTGATAAGAAAAATACAAATCATTCTAATTACGAATATAATTTTTTAGCTGCTTTTGGTTCTGTTAAACAAATTACCGGTGATAATCATGATGATTTTTCAAAATTTAATCAGTTCGTGAATGAAAGCAACGATTGGTTGTTTGGATTTCTAACTTACGATCTGAAAAATGAATTAGAAAATCTTGAATCGAAGAATACTGATGACTTAAATTTACCGGGCTTACATTTTTTTATTCCCGAATTTGTTCTTGATTGCAAAGATGCTACGATCACTGCACATTATTTACCAGAGTTGCATTCTGAGCAAGAAGTTATTCAAAAAATACATACAATTCAAAACGTTGCGCTTTCTAAAAACTTAAACAAGGGGTTAAATCTGAATTTAAACAGTCGATTTAGCAAACCGGAATACATGAATGCAGTGCAAAAACTTAAACAACATATACAACGAGGTGATATTTACGAGGTAAATTTTTGCCAGGAATTTTATAGTCATTCCGCGATTGATCCGGTATCGGTGTATTTAAAATTACGGGAAATATCCCCTACTCCTTTTTCGTGTTACTATAAACTTAACGATAAATATCTTATTTCAGCCAGTCCAGAGCGATTTTTAAAAAAAACGGGATCGAAAATTATATCGCAGCCAATTAAGGGAACACAAAGAAGGTCGACCGATAAAATAAAGGATGAAAAACTAAAAACCGAATTATTAAACGACCCTAAGGAAAGAGCAGAAAACGTGATGATTGTTGATTTGGTTAGAAATGATTTATCGCGTACAGCAAAAAAAGGAACCGTAAAAGTGGACGAACTTTTTGGTATTTATACGTTTAAGCAAGTACATCAGATGATTTCAACGATTAGCGCCGAGATATCTGAAAATACAAATGTGGTGGATGTGATTAAAAAAGCATTTCCAATGGGATCAATGACAGGTGCACCAAAAATTAGGGCAATGGAATTAATTGACCATTATGAAAAATCGAAACGTGGCTTATATTCAGGTTCTGTCGGCTTTATTACACCGGAAAAAGATTTTGATTTTAATGTTGTGATTCGTAGTATTTTGTATAACGAAGCAAAAAAATACGTATCTTTTACCGTTGGTGGAGCAATAACCAGTTTATCTGTTCCCGAAAAAGAATACGAGGAGTGCCTTGTTAAAGCAAAAGCCATTATGGAAGTTTTAAACTAAATACCCATGAAAAAACTTTTACAAGAATATATCGACAAAAAATCAATCTGCACCAAAACCGATAGAATACTGGTAGGTGTTAGTGGCGGTATCGATTCCGTTTGTTTGTTGCATTTGTTACACGAGCTGGAGTACCGAATTGCCATTGCACATTGCAACTTTCAGTTACGTGGCGAAGAATCTGACCAGGACGAACTTTTTGTAAGAAATCTTAGCGAAGAATATAGTATACCGTTTTACTCTACACAGTTTGAAACCAAAGAAATTGCACAATCGGAAGGTATCTCTATCCAGATGGCAGCCCGCGATTTGCGATACGAATGGTTCGAAGAAATTCGGATGAAACACGGATACGATTACATAGCCATAGCCCATAATAAAAATGATGTAAGTGAAACTTTTTTAACCAATTTAACTCGTGGCACAGGAATAAAAGGACTTACAGGCATTAAAGAAAAGTCGGGAAATATTATCCGCCCACTGTTATTTGCCGGAAGAACTGAAATTGAAAATTATATCACTATAAAAAACCTGGATTACAGAGAAGATTCGTCGAATAAAACAACAAAATATAGCAGAAACCTGATCCGGCATGAGATCATTCCGTTATTTGAAAAAATAAACCCGAGATTTCAGGATACCCTCATCGAAAATATGAGCAGGTTAAAAGAAACAGAAGCAATATATTTACAACAAATTAACTCGAAAATCAGTGAGTTAACCATCATACAAGATGATCTGATATTAATTGAAATAAGTAAATTAAAAGAACTAAAGCCACTATACACCTATTTATTTGAGCTTTTAAACCCGCTTGGATTCTCGAAAACTCAGATTAACGACATCATCGATGCTCTCGACTCCACATCGGGAAAACAGTTTTTTTCGCTTACACACAGAATTTTAAAAGACCGTAACTACATCATTATAACCGAAATATCCGCCATTAAAACCAAATCATACTTTATTGATCTGGATGTTAATGAATTGCTTACTCCCATTCACCTGGAAATATCGAAATACGAAAAAACGAATGCTTTTGAGATTATTAAAGATAAAAATATCGGTTTATTTGATTTGGATCTTATTGATTTTCCTTTAACACTTCGAAAATGGCAAAAAGGAGATTATTTTATGCCACTGGGTATGAGTAATCTAAAAAAGGTAAGCGACTTTTTTATTGATCAGAAATTGTCGATCCTGGAAAAGGAAGATACCTGGATTCTGGAAAGTAATAACAAAATAGTTTGGATTATTGGCTACCGAATCGACGAACGTTTTAAAATATCTGACAATACAAAAAATATACTTAAAATAGCACGTATATAGGGATTTAAATACTTATTTACCAACTGTTAATAAGTTGCACTCTTTATACTTCCGAATGTTAAATTTAATTTATAATTTCAAATTCTTAAAACAAAATTAGGGTAAATCTCGTTTCATTAGTAATTCCTGATTTGACACAATTATTATATTAAGAATATAAATAAATGATGGATTCACCAGATAAGCATCATATAGAATTTTCTGACCTGTTACCCGAAATTGTTTTCGAAGTCGACAAAACACTACGAATCAAATATTTGAATGATGCCTGTGCTGAAGTTTTAGGGAAGCCAAAAAATGAATTGCTAAATACCCGAATGCCAATTGAAGGATTCTTTTCACCCTCCGATTTAGACAAAATAAAACACAGTATTAGAGAAAATTTTTCAGGCCATCTGGTAAGCGGAAATCATTATACCATTGCAGACCACAAAGGCAACGAGCGTATTTTTAGCGTACACAATAATCATATTAAAAAGGATGGCGAGGTAATCGCTTTAAGGTGTATTGCCATTGACATTACCAGCAAAGAAAAAAACCACAAAGAAGTTAGCTCGCAGGCAGAACACTATCATCATATTTTTATGAACTCGCCAATAGCATACCAAGCGCTCGATAAGGATGGTAATTTTCTGGATGTTAATCCAATGTGGGAGAAAACCACCGGATATAGCAGAAATGAAATTATTGGCAAAAACTTTAAAACTATTGTAGCCGATGCTGATCTTGAAAAGCAACAAAAAAACTTTCAACAATTTAAGAAAACAGGAGAAATAAACGATGTTCAGCTAAATATAAAAACAAAAAGAAATCGAACTATTATTGTTAACTACAATGGGAAAATTGAGCGTAACAAAAATGGCGATTTTATTAAAACACATTGTGTTTTTAGTGATATTACTTTGCAAAAGAAGGCAGAACAAACATTAATTGATTCCGAAATAAAACTACGGGATTTAAATGCTACAAAAGATAAATTCTTTTCGATCATAGCTCACGACCTAAAAAATCCATTTAATGATATAATGGGCTTTACACAACTTTTGTCGTTAAATATGCATAAATACGACAAATTTAAAATTGAAAAATTTATTGAAATTATTCATCATAGTTCGAAACTGGCATACAATTTATTGGAGAATCTGTTGGATTGGTCGAGATCGCAAACTGGCACTTTAGAGTTTAGGCCGGAAAAATTTATTTTAAACGAAATTATTGATGAAAACATCGAACTGTTATTATCTACTGCTCAGAATAAGAATGTAAGCATATATTCAGAAGTTGCCCCACATATATTTGTGTATGCCGATAAAAATATGGTGCGTACAATTATTCGAAACCTGATATCAAATGCCATTAAATATACCAGGCTGGATGGATTTATAAGGATTACCAATTATTACGATAAAAACAGTTGCGAAATAAGTGTTGTGGATAATGGCATTGGCATCCCACCAAAAAATATTGACAAGATCTTTCGAATTGACGAAAGCTTTTCAACTTCGGGTACCGAAAATGAAAAAGGAACAGGTTTAGGACTTATCTTATGTAAAGAGTTCGTTGAAAAGAATGGAGGTAAGATTTGGGTGGAAAGTTCGGAAAATGAAGGTAGCACTTTCTCGTTTACCCTTCCGGTGCCCGAACCCGATTTTATACAAAACCTTTAAGTGACCAACCATTTTTCAGTACATCACCCCTAATAAAAAATCCCGATGTTTCGGGATTTCACTATTAAAATTTTACTTTATTCATTGCCAGTGCACTTAACATCCATTTAGGCAATGGTTTTCGCGGATCGCGTTTACGCATGTTTAAATACCATCCAAATTTCTTTAGAATAGGAACCCGATGTGTTTCCACAAACTCAATTAAAGTACCATCTGGATCTTCGATATAGGCAAAATGTCCGGCTGCTTCGCCCATATCAAAGCTATTATCATCATTATGTTTTACCGAACTATCGACTGTAAAAGGGAAACCTTTACTTTCGCACTCTTTTTTTAGTTCTTGCATTCCGCTTATATCGTAACACAAGTGAATGTAACCCAAATCACCCCAAAAACGGTTTTCAAAAATTTTCTTTGGCTGACGGTCGAAAACCTGCAACAATTCAATATAACTATCGCCTAATAAGGGAGTAAAACTACCTTCGCGCTTTTTACTTGCTTTTAGTAATACTCTTCTGAACTTGTTGTTTCCGCCTGGTAAATGAATCAGATCATTAAAAACATCTTCCCGGTCAGAAATAACCTCATCATATCCCAGAATATCGCTATACACTTTTCGTGCATTTTCGATATTTGTAACACCAATAATGGCACCATAAACAGCACCGGTTAGTTTATTGGAATTTTTAAACCAGTTATTGCTTTGTACTACCTGAAATATATTTCCGTATAAATCTTTTACAAAAAAATGTGAGTCGTAAAAATCTCCAATGATTTCTAATTTTCTTGCTTTAAACTCATTATATGCTTTCTTAACATCCGGACTCTTTATTTTAGCAATATTAATTCCAAGATCACCCAGTTGAACTTCAAAATCGGGCCCAACCGGAGTGCGGCTTGTGTAATTCCAAATTTCGAAACCACCACCACCAGCAATATTCATTGCTAAAGCAGCATGCCGCTGATGCGGTTTGCCACCCGTGTAAGGCAACATTAATTCGGCAACTGTATCATCTTCAAATATCCTTATATCCATTCCAAAATGATCTTTATACCATTTCCATGCATCGTATACATTCGGAACACCAATCCCTATTTGTTGAATTCCGCTAATTAATTTACTCATATTAAAATTATTTATGTAGGATTAATTTTTCGGGCTAATTTATAAAATAATCCCGGTAAAAATTTATGTATATATACCATTAACAATTCGCTTGATCCTATTAAAACTTCTTTTTTATCTTTTCGAATAGCTTTTAAGTATTGTTTCGCGCATTTTTCTGCAGAAATTCCTGTATTCTGGCCTTCATCCATTTTACCGTGTGCAGTTCCGTCTTTTGTTAAAGCATGCATCGAAATATTTGTTTTTATCCTTCCGGGAAAAGCAATTAATACTTTTATATTATGCTGATAAACTTCGGCTCGCAGGGTCTCGAAAAAACCGTGTAAAGCATGTTTGGCAGCAGAGTAAGCAGAACGTAAAGGAAAACCAAATTTTCCTGAAATACTGCTAGTTGTAGCAATATATCCACCACCATTTTGGATCATATATGGCAATACGGTTTTTGTTAATGCAATGGTTCCAAAGTAGTCAATTTCCATTATTTTCCGATCAATTTCCAGAGAAGTTTCTACTACGAGCGATCGCTGGCTTATACCAGCATTATTTACCAAAACATCAATTTTTTTAAATTGATTAATCAGTTTTTCTGTAATGGATGGCATTTGATCAATTGCAGTTACATCTAAAAACTGAATAAAACATTCAGCGCCCATTTCCATGCATCTTTCCTGTACCTTTTCCAGTTCGCTTTGTTGATTCGACGAAATAATTACACGTGCACCCTGACGGGCAAATTCGTATGTTAAAGCCTCTCCAATTCCTGAAGAGGCTCCTGTTATCCAAACAACCTTATTTTTAAAAAACATGTTTAAGTCTTTAACGCTGTATCATAATAAAATTAAACGGAAAAGAAATCATTTCAGAAAAATCTTCTCCAACTTCTTTCATATCATCATCTCCGTCTTCGAAGTACCAATATATTTTAATTTTTGCACCCTGCTCCGAGTAGGTTTTCACCACAACCATAATGTCGGAAATAAATTTGGCTGATGATGAGTTGAAGTAATCCAGTTTAAAATTAAACTTAAAAGTCTTGTCCAGTTGCCCTTCTTTAACGTACTCTTCAAAATAATCTCTTAATGTATCGATCACCGGATAATAAAAATCGCGGACATTTTCAGGCCTGGAATTACCTTCCATTTCATAAAGACCCGCTTCCGGGTCGAAAGTAATTTTTGGAGATTTATCGGTTGCGGCAATATTTAATTTTTTCATAAAGAATTTCTACTTTTTAATATTTAACTGCATTGCAAAATAAGAAAACTTATTATTAATTTTTTCAAAATCATATTTAATTTTTTGACCCGTGGTTTTAGCCATTACAATAAGCCCCAGGCCTGCCCCTCCTTTTTCACTAATTTCTGCATTGCTTAATGATTCTTTATATAGCGAAATTATTCCATCCTTATCAAGGCTATTTAGTTTTTCGATTTTTCCTGCCACTGATTTAATATTTTCGTTGTGAATAATATTGCCGGTATGAATCAAAAAGGACTCGGCAATTTTTTCAACTATAAACCTGGGAGGATAATCTTTAACCAATACATGTTCTTCATCATCAAGGTCGGAGTGTTTTAATATGTTATCCAGGCATTCCACCGATAGCGAATATACTCTTTTAATAATTACCTTATCGGATAACCTGCTTTGCAGAAAAGTTTTAAGATGGTGAAGTATATCATCAATGATGTCTAGATTAACATGCCCTTTATGATTAATAACTACATCGTAACTTTTCATAGAAATGGAATCGTTCTTACTAAATAAGTAAACAGAATTATAAAAATAAGGTTAATAATTAAAAAATAAAATAAAACCTGCTAATTAATTAATCAAGTTTGTGATGCACATCATTTTTTTTATTAAAATTTTTAAAATCCAATTTTAAACTATTAACTTGTTAACATTAATTTAACATTGATTTAAAGAAAATTTAATCATAAACAACATTTTTCATAATTCATGTATAGCTACTTTTACCACAAATTTAAATTAATCTAAAAAATGGAAAATTTTTACATTATTCTTGTTGTCATTCTTTTTGCCCTGGCTATTTCGGACCTGATAGTCGGAGTAAGTAACGACGCTGTAAACTTTTTGAATTCTGCTATCGGATCTAAAGTTGCACCCCGTTACATTATTATGATTATTGCCAGTGTTGGTATATTAGTTGGCACAACATTCTCCAGCGGAATGATGGAGGTTGCAAGAAAAGGTATATTTCATCCCGATCAGTTTTATTTTTCGGAGATCATGATTATTTTTCTTGCAGTGATGTTAACCGATGTGGTTCTTTTAGATGTATTTAATACATTAGGCTTACCAACGTCTACCACAGTTTCAATTGTTTTCGAATTGCTGGGATCAGCCGTTGCTGTAGCCTTAGTAAAGATTAATCATCTCGGACAAACAGCTGGCGATTTAGCATTATATATCAACTCCGGAAAAGCGCTTGCCATAATCTCAGGAATATTGCTTTCGGTTGTGGTAGCATTCACCGTTGGTGCTTTAGTTATGTATATTACCCGTTTGATTTTTTCTTTTAACCACAACAGAACCATTAAAAAATTCGGTGCCATTTGGGGAGGTATTGCCATAACAGCCATTACCTATTTTATGTTGATAAAAGGAGCAAAAGGTTCTTCTTTTTTAACCGAAGCCACTACCGATTGGATTAAAAATAATTCTACACTAATCATATTATACAGCTTTATTGGGTGGACTATCGTACTTCAATTATTATATTGGATTATCAGGCTCGATATATTAAAAATGATTGTACTTGTGGGAACTTTTGCTCTCGCCATGGCATTTGCCGGTAACGACCTGGTAAATTTTATCGGAGTACCATTAGCCGGTTTAAAATCATTCCAGACATTTATAGCCGACCCCGGAACAGACCCTGATGGACTGCTGATGGTTGCATTAACAGGCAAATCAAAAGCGAACACTTTTATTCTGTTAATTGCCGGTATGGTAATGGTAATTACTTTATGGTTATCGCGTAAAGCAAGAAAAGTAACAGAAACAGAAGTTAATTTAAGTCGCCAGGGATCAGGAAGCGAACGTTTTGGATCAAGCATGTTATCAAGGACACTGGTAAGAGCAGCAGTTGACATTAGCAATGCTTTTGAAAAGATTACACCTAATGTGTTAAAAAACAGCATTTCAAAAAGATTTGATGATACAGAGTACCAGAAAAAGCTTAAAAAGATGAAGGATGCACCTTCGTTTGATATGGTTCGGGCATCGGTAAACTTAACAGTGGCTAGTATTTTAATATCATTCGCCACATCTCTTAAATTGCCTTTATCAACTACCTATGTAACTTTTATGGTTGCAATGGGAAGTTCATTGGCCGACAAAGCCTGGGGTAGAGAAAGTGCTGTTTACAGAATTACCGGAGTAATTACCGTAATTGGAGGTTGGTTTATGACTGCCTTTACTGCCTTTACTGTTGCCTTTATTATTGCTCTAGTAATTAGCTGGGGTGGAGCCATAGCTATCGGTGCTTTCGTACTTATCGCTTTGTACACGGTAATAAGAACTCATGCTTCGTTTAACAAAAAAGAAGCTATTAATAATAAAATTAAGAGATTATCGGATGAAGAATTGCATGCAGATAATATTATGACAAAATGCTCGCTGGAAGTTCGTAATATGTTAAAAGCAGTTGTAACTGTATTTTCAGATACAATTGAAGGAATCACCAACGAAGACCGTAAAAAGCTTAAAAATATTTGTAAAGATGTTGATGATCTGAATATGGAATCGAAACATCTTAAAAACAATGTGCACAACACCTTATCGAGATTACAGGAAGAAGAAGGAGAAACAGGCCACTTTTATGTACAGGTAATTGATTATTTAAGAGAAATGGCGCATGCCCTATCGTTTATCTCCAATCCAAGTTACGATCATGTGGATAATAACCATAAACCATTATTAAAAGCTCAGATTGAAGAATTAGATGACTTAAATAAAGGTATTAAAGAATTATTTGAAGCCATAATCGATACCATTGAAAAAAATAACTACAGTAATATTCCTGAATTAATAGAACAGCAACAGGATATTCTGGATAAACTAAAATCTGGCAGAAAAAAACAAATTAAACGAATTAAAAATAACGAAGCCGGAACCAGAAATAGTATTCTATATTTAGGGATATTAAATGAAATTAAGAATTTCTTGCTACAGTCAATCAATCTGGTTAAGGCACAAAGAGATTTTATTGAATACCAAATGAATAATAAGGTTAAATAATAAATCTTCAAGTCAGATAAATTAAAAAAGCTCGGTAGTTCCGAGCTTTTTTATGTTTTGAATGTTAAAAAGCAAAGATAATGCTTTTTCAATATGCCACTTAATCTACATATTTATAACCTACCCCTTTAATGGTTTTTATGTGGTTATCGCCTATTTTTTCTCGAAGTTTTCTAATATGTACATCTATTGTACGATCTCCAACAATAATATTTTCACCCCAAACCGTATTAAAAATCTCATCACGTGTAAAAACACGATCAGGCTTAGAAATTAGAAGAACCAAAAGTTCGAATTCCTTTTTAGGTAAAATCAACTCATCACCATCTTTCGTAACAATGTATCTTTCACGGTCGATTACCAAATTTGCCTGTCGTATTACCCGGTCTTCTTGTTTTTCTTCTTCCACAAAGGATTTAAACCTTTTTAGCAAAGCTTTTATTCGGCTAATTAATACCTTTGGCTTTATGGGTTTGGCAATATAATCATCGCCACCTGCTTCAAATCCTGCAATTTGAGAATAATCTTCACCACGCGCAGTTAAAAAAGCAATAATCGTGTTTTGTAAGTTTTTATCCTGACGCAAAGCTTCACATGTTTCTATACCGTCCATTTCCGGCATCATAACATCTAATAAAATTAAGTGCGGATTAATCTTTTTTGCCTTTTCAATTGCTTCTTTTCCATTATTGGCTGTAAAAACTTCGAACCCTTCTTTATTTATGTTATAACTAAGAAATTCAAGAATGTCGGGTTCATCATCTACCAGTAATATTTTAAAATCTTTAGTGTTCATCTTTAAAAGTTTAATTAAATCTTAATTGGCTAAAATACAATTAATTTACTCACATCACGATAAGATATGTTTAAATGAATATTAAGATAAAGTTAATAAAAAAAATACTACCTGAATTATTAACGTAAGATTAAAATACTGATAATAAGATTTAACATAAGTCCATCTTTCTTTGCAGTGTAAATTTTAACTAAGCAAACATTAAAACATTTAATAAACTTAACAAAAAAACAAAAATGAAAAAGAATTATTTAAAAGTAACAGCAGCTTTATTAGCAGCACTAACAATTGGATTTACATCGTGTGACGATGATGAAAACATTGATCCTATCGAAGAAAGTGAATTTTTGATTACTGCTAATATTACCGAAAACACTATCTGGGAAACTGGTAATGTATACACTTTAGGTGGACGTATAGCAGTTGTTGATGGCGTAACATTAACCATTGAGCCCGGAGTTATTGTTAAAGGACAAGCTGGATCGGCAGAAAATGCAACTGCATTATTAATTGCCCGCGGTGCTACATTAATGGCAGAAGGTACTGCAGCAGAACCTATTATTTTTACTTCAGTAGCCGATGAAATTGAACCAGGTATGATTGCCAGTCCGAATTTAGATCCAGATTTAAATGGATTATGGGGTGGTTTAATTGTATTAGGCAAGGCTCCAATTTCAGTTTCAGGTGATGGAATCGAAGCATCAATCGAAGGTATTCCTGCTGATGACAGTAATGGTAAATATGGTGGAAATGTAAGCGATGACAATTCAGGTATTATTAAATATGTATCTATTCGTCATGGTGGTGCTAATATTGGCGAAGGTAACGAAATTAATGGATTAACCTTAGGTGGTGTTGGTTCAGAAACCACAATCGAAAACATAGAAGTTATTGCTAACCAGGATGATGGAATTGAATGGTTTGGCGGAACAGTTAGTGTTACAAATGCAGTTGTATGGAATGCTGGCGACGATGCGATCGACACAGACCAATCGTGGGCAGGCACACTTGATAACTTTATTATTATCAATCCGGGCGACGAATGTTTTGAACTAGATGGGCCAGAAGGTTCTATGGTAGCAAAACATATCATCAAAAACGGAACAGTAAAAGCTGACGATGCTGACGGATTAGTTGATAACGACGCTAATTCAAATCTTGATATGAACAATGTGTATTTCTTTAATTTATCGGATGGTCAGGATTTTGATGAATTACCAACTGTATACAATTGCACATTTACCGACTTAGAAGCTACTCTTCCTGCATCAACTGTATTAGGAGATTTCTTTAAAGGTGGAAGCGATGCATTTGTTACAGCGGTAACTACTCCCACTATTGGAGCCAACAAAGCTGTATTTAACACATGGTCGTGGTCTTCAGTGGCTGGTGAATTAAATTTTTAATAATCAAGAAATCGTTAATAAAACAAGTATAAAAATAACAACTCGCAAATCAATATGATTTGCGAGTTTTCCTATAAACTTTAGAATAACAAATATTAATTATGAATAGAATTAAGTATTTTATTTTGTTCCTTTTAATAGCAACAGTGGTAACAGCAAAAGCTCAAAACGGTACTGTCAGAGGGTCTGTTTTTGATGCTGCAACAGGCGAATTTTTGCCTGGTGTTACAATATACGTGTCAAGTACACAACAAGGAACAATTACAGATTTAGACGGAATTTTTAATCTGAGTTTAGCTCCCGGAAAATATGATATAAAAATTTCATTCATTTCCTACGAGCCTGTTATTAAAGAAGGTGTTGTAGTTAAACCAGGCGAAGTAACTTTATTAAATAACATTGGATTAAGCGAAGCTACCTTCGAAATTGCGAGTGCTGTAGTAACAGCAAGAGCGGTTCGAAATACAGAAAATGCCCTGGTTGCATTAAAAAAGAACTCACCCAATTTATTTGATGGTATATCAGCCGTTGCTCTTCGTAAAACAGGCGATTCCGATGCGGCATCTTCAGTAAAAAGAATTACCGGCGTTTCTATTTCCAATGGTAAGTATGTTTATGTTAGGGGCTTAGGCGACCGATATACAAAAACCATTTTAAATGGTGTGGATATACCAGGATTGGATCCGGACAGAAATGCCATCCAAATGGACATTTTTCCTACCAACATTATTGATAATATCATCGTTCATAAATCGTTTAGTGCAGAACTGCCTGCCGATTTTACAGGTGGTGTTGTGGATATAGAATTAAAGGACTTTCCGGAAGAAAGAAAAGGTAGTATTTCTTTTTCAGCCGGATATAACTCAAATTTTCACTTTAATAGCGATTACCTTACCTACGAAGGTGGTAATACCGATTTCTTAGGCTTCGACGACGGTACAAGAGCCATACCGGCAACATCAGACATTCCGTTTTTTACAGATGCTATTGCGAACCCTACAGGAGCAAAAGCCGACCGATATAAAGAAATTCTAGGAAGCTTTAATAAAACATTAGCAGCGGAGAAGCAAACCAGCTTTATGGATTATGATTTGGGCTTCTCTCTGGGAAATCAAAAAAATCTTGAAAAATATACCATTGGATATAACGTAGCACTATCTTACAAAAACAATACCGAGTATTACCAAGATGCAGAGTATGGCCGTTATGGACTTTCAAGTGACAAAAGTAATAACGAACTGGTACTTAGATCAAAAACCACAGGTGACTTTGGTGTTAACAACGTGTTTTTAAGCGGATTGGCAGGCTTTGCGATTAAAACAAATAATTCGAAATACAGAATTAATTTTATTCATTTACAGAATGGCGAATCCAAAGCTGGTATATTTGATTTTGTTAGTCGTGATGTGGGTAGCGAATTTGATGCTTATCAGCACACCTTATTGTATACCCAGCGTTCGCTTACCAACCTGTTAATTACTGGTAAGCATAATTTAAGTGAATCTAAATGGGAAGTGGAGTGGAAACTATCGCCCACATTATCAAAAATACAGGATCCGGATATTCGGTTTACACGATACGCATATGGTGAGAACAGTTTAGTAATCGGAACAGAATCGGGCTTTCCGGAAAGAACATGGAGAGATCTGGAAGAAATTAACATCGGTGGAGTTACTCATGTAACCAGAAAATTTAAATTTAACGAACAACCGGCAAAATTAAAATTTGGTGCTGCATATACTTTCAAAGAAAGGGATTTTATTATCAGAAATTTTGCAATCAACGTTCGGGATATTCCTTTAACCGGAGATCCTAACGAGTTATTTCAGGACGAAAACCTGTGGCCTTACGACAACAATATAGGCCGTGGAACTACTTTCGAAGCTAATTTTATTCCTACCAATGCAAATCAGTTTAATGCTCAGGTTAATTACGCAGCAGCCTATATCTCAACCGAATTAAATTTGTTGAAAAATTTAAAATCAGTAATTGGTATTCGATCTGAATATTTTTTACAAAAATACACTGGCCGCGACCAACAAGGAGAAAATGTGTTAAACAATGCAAAAGTTCTTGATGAATTAAACTTGTTTCCGACGGTAAACTTTATTTACACATTAAAAGAAAAACAAAACATTCGTTTATCGTATTCAAAAACAATTGCTCGCCCTTCGCTAAAAGAATTGTCATTTGCTCAAATTTTCGACCCGATTAGCGGGGTTACCTTTATTGGTGGTTTATCGGATGATAAAGGAATTGATGAGAATGGCGATGAAGTAGTATACTGGAATGGCGATTTAATAAGCACAGATATTCATAACATTGACTTAAGATGGGAATTTTTTCCATCCATCGGACATATGATTTCTGTTAGCGGTTTTTACAAAAAGTTTTCAAATCCAATTGAGATGGTACAATTTGCAACCACACAAAAAGTACAGATTCAGCCAAGAAATGTAGGCGATGGCCAGGTAATTGGAGCAGAACTGGAGCTTCGACAGGATTTTGGTTTTATTAGTGAAAAACTAAATACCTTTAGTTTAAATGCCAACTTTACCTACGTAGAATCAAAAGTTGAATTAAGCCAATCGGAGTACGAATCGAGAATAAGAAATGCCAGAGCAGAGCAATCTATAAGTAAATACCGCGATATGGCCGGACAATCGCCTTACCTGTTAAATGTTGGATTAGCTTATAATGGTGGAGCTGAAGATTTTTGGGAAGGGTTCGAAGCCGGAATTTATTACAATGTGCAAGGAAAAACATTGCAGGTTGTAGGTATTAAAGACCGGCCAGATATTTATTCTGTCCCTTTTCATAGCCTAAATCTAAACATTGGCAAACAATTTAAAAACGGATTAAGTGTTGGTTTTAAAGTGAAAAATATTCTTGATAGCAAAGAAGAAAGTGTTTATGAATCGTTTAATGCAGATGATCAGTATTATTCGTATCAAGAAAAAGGAACCAGTTATAGTTTAAGTTTAAAATTCAATTTTTAAAATCACTAAAATCAATACTAAATAAAATATATCATTGACAATATTTAACTATATTCGTCAAAAAACATTAAAACATTAAAATCATGAAATACATTTCAATATATCTTACATTATTTATTGCCTTAAGTACAATGAGTTGTAAAGCTCAAAATATAATTCAGAAAGATGGCGAGTATTTTACCGAGCAAAATAAACCGTATAGCGGATTATACAAGGAATTTTTCGATAATGGAAATATTCGTGTCGAAATGAATATAAAAGAAGGCAAGCAAGATGGTTTTACAAATATTTATTTCGAAAATGGCATAAAAAACGAGCAAAGATCATACAAAGAAGGTAAGATGCATGGCACCTGGATTACCTGGAATGAGTTAGAAGTAAAATTAGCCGAAGCAAACTACAAGATGGGTAAAAAAGATGGTAAATGGTTTGTGTGGGACGAAAAAGGAACTCTTAGATATGAGATGGAATATGCAGATGGTGAAAAATCGGGTATCTGGAGAATTTATGATGAAAAAGGTAAGTTAATTAACGAAAAGAATTACTCTGAAGAATAATTGCTTATTCTAAAGTTGGAGAAGTTGTCCATATTGTTAACCTGACTCTGACAGGGATATGGCAACTTCTTTTTTATATTATTTCTTAGAAAATTACTCCAACTGTAGTTTATTAATTTTTAAGATCAGGTTTGGATCAATACATAACTGTTGATAATACTTTTTAGCCGATGGAGGTGCTACACCTGGAAAATCTCCTTTATTGCCCAGCATATCGGTTATAACCTGAAAATGCAAATGTGGTGGCCAGTTTCCGTTTACACTGGCATCTCCAATGTGAGCTATTACATCGCCACGGCGAATTTGTTGTCCTACTTGTTTATCCTGAATTGAATCCAGACTTAAATGCCCGTATAAAGTATAGAATGTTTCACCTTCGATCAAATGCTCAAGTATTAAGGTAGGGCCATAATCGCCAAACGTAGCATTATTCTGGAAGCTATGCACCACAGCAGGCAAAGGAGAATAAATATCAGCTCCTTCTTCGAGCCAGATATCAATACCGAGATGAATGCTCCGGGGTTCGCCATCGTTATCGAAATGCCTGCTTCGTTTATAAACTAAGCGATCTTCCATATATCCACCTACACCAACCTTTTTTTTCTCGTTCTTAAGCTTATTAAAAATGTATTGATTAAAAGCATTGGTATCTTCTAAATCAAAATCATATAATTCATTATTATTTTCTGTTAAATCAAATACATAAACATTCTTATCGCTTAATTCAATATCTACCACCCGTGAAAAAAAATCTCGGTTTTCCTTTAAAATTTTGATAATATGTTCGCTCTTATTCATGTAAATTTTTTTATGCAAGATAATAAAAGCAATAATGATATTAAAGCGAAAAATAAAAAATCCCGGACAATAATTGACCGGGATAGTATGAAATGGAAAATATTTGTGTTATTCTGATATGCTTTCTATTTGAACATCAATGGTGTTTGAATTAGATAAATCAACATTTACCTTTTCGGTTTTCTTTTTGTACGAAATGTAAGAAGCAGTTAACTCAACGCTTCCGGGGCGTATACCATTAATTTCGAAATTACCATCGAAATCGGTATAAACACTCTTTTCTGATCCTGTTAAAGTAACTTTTACTCCAACCAATGCTTCACCGGTAATTTTGTCTAAAACTTTTCCGGAAACAGAAGTAGTCATAACAGCACTTTCTGATTTAGCGCCTTCTTCGTTTGATGCTGTTGCAAAAGCTATTGATAAAACGAAGATACTTACGAATATGATTGCAATTTTTTTCATTTGTATTTTGTGTTTTTTATTTTCTGTTTGATTACGATACAAATGTAAGGCAGGTATATTACAACAATATTATGCTATAATAATGATTACGTTAAATATTTGTTAATTCTATGTTAGGTATATTAAATGAATGTAATGCAAAATACCTAAAAGCTCGATGCAGCTTTAGAAAAGAACGCTTGGCTCTCCTTTGCTTTTTTTATATAACTCTACAATTAAGCCATCGGTTAGTCCGATTTTCGGGGCATGCAATTCTTTAATATCGCCCCATTTCATAATTTTCCGGAAAATAATTGCCGCAGGAAAAATAACATCGGCACGGTCGGCTCGCAAACCTAAATTATTCATGCGTTCTTCTACCGACATTTTTTTAAGGCTATTATATCCTTTTGTCAAATCATCGTAGTTTAAATTATTCGTTTGCCGATTACCATAAAGTTTAGTAAGCTTAATAATATTTCCACCGGAACATATACAGTTGATTTTTTTGTTATTAATATCGAGACTATTAATCCAGGATTTTAATTCGTTCCACTCCTTTTTCTGCACCATATTATAAAGCAAACGAATGGTTCCTATTTTAAAGGAATACGTGGCCAATAAGTTGTCCTTTTCGAACCAGGTGAGTTCTGTGCTTCCACCGCCCACATCAATATAAAGTGAATAATCATGTGGCTTATGCATATGAATATTGCCAGCAGCACTAATAATTTTTGCTTCGGTTAATCCATCAATAATAGTTAAATTAATACCAGTTTCTTTTCGAACACGATCAATGATTTCGGGTCCGTTTGTTGAATCGCGCATTGCAGATGTGGCACAGGCTATAAAATCCACTGGTTTATATACAAGCATTAATTGTTTGTATGCTTTTAATGTATTGATTAATAACTCTTCTCTTTGTTCAGAAATTACGCCCTTTTCGAATACATCCATCCCTAAGCGCAGAGGAACACGCACCAGGCTTATTTTATCGGTTACCGGTTTATTTTTATACTCAATAATCCTTGCTACTAGCAGACGGCCTGCATTTGAGCCTATATCAACGGATGCAAAAATCATGAATAATCAATTTTAATAATGAATACTTTTTATATAATTATAGATATCAATTTGCGCACGAACCCTTTTTTTATCAGTCTCTGCCGTTACATAATGATTTTGCATTTTACTATCAATCCATCGTGCTTTGGTATTATCGTTTAGTTGAATTAAAAGCATTTCCTTTAATTCTTTTTGTATTTCCTTATCAAGAACCGGAGCTGTAACTTCAATTCGGTTATCTAAATTTCGTACCATCCAGTCGGCCGACGAAATAAAATACTTTTCATCGCCACCATTGCAAAATATCATAGCACGCGAGTGTTCCAAAAAGCGGTCGACAATACTAATAACCTGAATGTTTTCACTCAAACCTTTAACACCCGGTACTAATTTACATATACCCCGAATAATGCAGCGCACCTTCACTCCTGCTTTACTGGCCTGATAAAGCTTATTAATCATCTGAATATCAGACAACCCGTTTAGTTTAAGAATGCACCATGCTTCCTTACCTTCTTTCGCATTTTTTATTTCCTGATTAATCAGCTTGATAAAAAAATTGCGTGTACTAAAAGGACTTACAATAATATGACGAAAACGTGCCGGACGAAAACTCATTAAGAATAATCCGAAAACCTTATCAACCTCCGCTGTAATATTTGGGTTACAAGTTAACAGCGCATCATCGCAATACAAAGCGCCGGTTTTTTCATTAAAATTTCCTGTGCCAATATTTGCATACAAACGAATTCCGTCTTTTTCCTTACGTTTTATTAAAACCAATTTACTGTGTACTTTTAAGCCGGGAATGCTTGTAAGGACATCCACGCCGTTTTGCTGCAATTTTTCCGACCAGTAGATGTTTGCTTCTTCGTCGAATCGCGCCTGCAATTCCAGAAATACCGTTACCTTCTTTCCATTGCGTGCAGCATTAATTAAAGCATTAATTACATTGGAAGGATTAGCAACCCGGTATAAGGTCATTTTTATCGACTGAACCTTTGGATCGATACTTGCTTCGCGCAATAAATCAACAATATAATGAAAGCTCTGATAAGGGTAATGCAGCATAATATCCTTATTTCGAATTGCTTTTATGATACTACCTCCATCGGGCAGATTTTTGTGCATAATCGTAGGCATTGGATCATATTCTAATGATGAATCACCCAGATTAGGGAAGTTCATGTAATCTTTAAAATTATGATATCTGCCTCCCTGAACCAGTTGATCGTTACCTGATATTTTTAATTTTGATGATACTGCTTTTAGTACGCCTTCTGGCATTTCTTTATCGTAAACAAACCGAAGCGCTCTGCCCGTTTTTCTTTGCTCCAGGCTATAAGTCATTATTTCTAAGAAACTTTTCGAAACATCATTATCAATATCCAGCTCTGCATCGCGTGTAAACTTAAAGGTATAAGCTTTGTAACTGTCGTATTTAAACCTGGCAAATACATGATCCATGCAGTAACGAATCACATCATCCAGTAGAATAAAATACTTTTTACCATCTTCTTCCGGAAGAATTAAAAACCGGTTTACCCTGTTGGTAGGTATTTCCATAATGGCATAGGCGTTTTTCTCAGGTTTATCGGTACGTAATAGTTCAATGGCAAAATAAATCGATCGATCATTTAATGTATTACCGCCTTTAAAGTTTTTAAGCATTATGGGAAATAAGTGAGTATGTACTTTTTTCTCAAAATAATTAATCACAAACTCTCCCTGCGCCTGACTTAAGTTTTTTTCATTCAGCTTAAAAATGTTAAAGTTTTTTAACTCCAGAATCAGATCATCATATATTTTTTCAAATTTGATTTGTTGTTTTTTTACTTCTGTTAAAATGTTATCCAAAGTAGATTGTAAATAATCGTTTTCGCCCGATTTGCTTTCGTAATTTAATTGAATTAAACGACGTATGGTTGCAACACGAACACGAAAAAACTCATCCTGATTATTTGAATAGATACCTAAAAACTTAATCCGTTCATTCAAAGGATTTGTTTTATCCATTGCTTCCTGTAACACCCGGTAGTTAAAGTTTAACCAACTTAACTCCCGGTCGAAATATGTATAATTAGTTGCTTTTGCCATTCAATAAATCAGTTAAGAACCTATTCCTTGTTAATACAAATAAATTTGAAAGAAAGTAAAAAATACAATGTACACTGTTAATTAATCATTAAAGATAACAAAAGAACCAAAATTTAGTTGCATTAAACAGAGATAACATAGTAACATTGATTCGCTTTTGCATATAAATCTTTCGAACGAAGGTAAAAATAAAATCAATTCGTTTTTCATTTTCAGTTTACAGTTTTTTTTTTGCTTAATCAGAGTAAAACCAGTTTCAAGTAATTAGATGTCAATGAAAAATTTAAGAAATAGCGAAGAACAAAATCAAGTATGTTATGTTAATATAATATTTTTGTTAACTTAACATTAATTTAATATTAAGTATGTTAATTCGATGTAATATTGCAAGCATAAAAATTTCTAGTTACTTATTAAGATGAATACAAAACGGACCCCTTTCTCTTGCTTAGTTATACTTTTGGTATTTTTACCAGCTTTGGTTTATTCTCAGAATCAGGAAGATCATTTTATTTCTTACGGTAAATTTAACGGCAAGATTTTTAGTAATTTCCATTTCGACTTGCTTTCTGAAGAACACGAGTCGGCATTTGCAGTTGAAAGAGCTTATTTCGGATACGATTACTGGCTTTCGGAAAATTTTAGTGTTAAGCTAAAATTAGATATTGGAAGCCCTAACCAGGAGTCATCATACGATATACTAAAACGATATGCCTATTTTAAAAATGCTGCACTCATCTATAAAAAAAATAATCTTACCTTGAGTTTTGGTTTAATTGACTTATATCAATTTAAAGTACAGGAAAAATTCTGGGGGCACAGGTATATCTATAAATCTTTTCAAGACGAGCATAAATTTGGCAATAGTGCCGATCTGGGTGCATCTATACAATATAAACTTAATAATTTTATTACTGCGGATTATAGTCTGGTTAACGGCGAAGGATATAATCAGTTACAAACAGACAATTCATACAAAAGTGCCATTGGTTTAACCATTAAACCTATAAAAGCTATAACAGTCAGGCTTTATGCTGATTACATTGAGCACGAAGAAATACAATCCACCTGGTCGGCATTTTTAGGTTATCAACTAAATGAAATTCTCACATTTGGGTTTGAATACAATTACCAGCTAAATAATAAATTCGTTAAAGATTATAATTTGAGTGGTTTATCAACGTATGCTTCTTATCAGATTTTTGAAAAATGGGAACTTTTTGCACGATATGATAAACTTTGGTCGAATACATTAAAGGATGATCCATACCAATGGAATATTAACAAAGACGGAAGCGCTATTATTGCTGGGATACAATATAGTCCTATTAAAAACATTAACGTAGCGGCTAACTATCAGGATTGGTACCCTTATGCTCAAAATATTGATAATCAATCGTATTTTTATTTAAACCTGGAATTTCAATTTTAATTTGTTAACATATGTCTCGCATTAATTATATCAGAAATATATTGTTTTTAGCTGTCCTGTTGTTTTCATTTTCTTGTCGTAAAAGCGATATTGTGGTTGATTTATCCACATCAGTGAAAGATGATGGAAGAGGCACAGGAAGCATTACCTGGAAAAAAAATCAAAATATTATACTGGACGGTTTCGTATTTGTAAATCCCGGGCAAACCCTTACCATTGAACCTGGCACCGTAATTCGTGCAAAAACAGGCCAGGGCGATAATGCCAGTGCACTAATCGTATCGCGCGGAGCAAATATTATTGCTGAAGGAACGAAAGACGAACCCATTATTTTTACGGTGGAAGGAGATGATTTAAATGGTTCAATTCCGCTCGAGAACAGAGGCTTGTGGGGTGGATTAATTATATTGGGGAATGCACCTTTAAACAGTGAATTTAGCGAATCGAAAATTGAAGGTATACCAATTACTGAACCCAGGGGAATTTATGGAGGGCCAGACCCTTTGGATAATTCAGGGATATTAAAATATGTATCCATTCAGCATGGAGGTACAAATATTGGCGATGGCAACGAAATAAACGGTCTTACCCTGGCCGGAGTAGGATCGGGAACCACAATTGAATATGTTGAAGTAATCTCCAACGAAGATGACGGTTTTGAGTTTTTTGGCGGAACTGTTAACTGCAAATATTTAGTTTCTGCCTTTTGTGGAGATGATGCTTTTGATTTCGATGAAGGATACCAAGGCAAGGGGCAATTTTTTGTGGCTTTGCAAGCTCCATACCTGGGCGATCATTTAGCCGAGCACGATGGGGGAATTAATCCTGTATGGGGAGAACCACTTTGTATTCCCGAAATTTATAATGCTACATATGTTGGTAATGGACAGTTAAACTCAGCGGAAATAATGACCTTTTCGGATAATGCCGGAGGCAAGTATTTTAATTCTATTTTTATTAACCAGCTGCAGGGAGTTTTTATTGAATATGTCAACGGCTTTAACGACAGTTATTATCAGTTTACAAGAGGAAACTTAAAAATAGAGAAAAATATTTTCTATAACATTGAGAATAATAATGCTGAAACTATTTTTTCTGTATTTACAAAATCATCGGAAGATTTAACAGAAGAGCAAACGCTATTGCAGAACTATTTTACGAATGCCGGGAATCAGATTGCCGACCCCCAGATAGTAATTACAGAAACAGATTATGATCTTGAACCCAAAGGAAATGTTACAAGTAATTTGGCAGATTATTCTGATGAATGGTTCGAACCGGTTAATTATAAAGGTGCAGTTAATCCTGAAGGTGACGATTGGTTAAACGGCTGGACCCTTTTAAGCCGCTCAGGAAAAATAAAATAAGCCACTATAATATCCAGAAATAAAAAAACTGTTTAATGACATTTTTTAACTAGCATTTTTTTTATCTATTTTTAAGCATTAAATTATATGCTTAATGCCTGATAAAAAAAAGAATAGTCTTCAAAAAAAACAAGCATCCAATCCAATAAACCGGAGGGATTTTATAAATATCTGTTCACTTCTGGGAGGTGGTGTGATACTATCCGGCGGGCTGCTTAGCTGTATTGGAAGAGAAAGTAAGTTACCCATTGAATTAGTAGAACAAAAAGGTGACATAACAATAGTGCGTGCGGGTTGCCCCGGCCATAATTGCGGCGGCCGCTGTTTGCTAAAATTACACATCAAGGATGGAATTGTTATACGCATAGAAACCGATGACAGGCCAAACGATTCATTGGCAGATCCACAACTTAGAGCTTGCATACGTGGCCGGGCTTACCGGAGACGACAGTACCATCCCGACCGGCTGAAACAACCTCTGAGAAGAACAGGTAAACGTGGCGAAGGTAAATTTGAGCCCATTTCGTGGGACGAAGCCCTGGACTTATTAGCCAAGGAAATTAAAAGGGTAAAAAATCAATATGGTAACTCAGCGATTTTAGTTCCTTATGGAACCGGAAGTTACAATCAAATAAACGGCCGGCAAACAGCAGCCAGATTAATGAACCTGATTGGTGGCTCGTTGGGTTATTACAACAGCTACAGCTGGGCTTGCATCTCAAAAGCTACTCCATACGTTTACGGAACATCCGTAACCGGAAACCAACGTCAGGACTGGGTAAACAGCAAATATATCATCATGTGGGGCTGGAACCCATCCGAAATGCGCGATGGTACAAACAGCGAGTTTTTCATTAAAAAAGCACGTGAAAATGGAGCAAAAGTCATTTGCATCGATCCCCGAATGAGCATGAGTGCGGTTGCACTTGCAGATGAGTGGATTCCCATTCGCCCCGGAACAGATGTATCCATGATGAGTGCTATGGCATACACCATAATCAACAATAATTTACACGATCAGGATTTTATCAAACGTTGTTGTATAGGCTTTGATAAGTCTCAAATGCCTGATGGCTGTGAAAACGAAGAAAGTTATTCCGACTATATCATGGGAACCTATGATGGTATTCCCAAAACTCCCGCATGGGCAGAACAAATTTGTGGTGTTCCGGCAGAAACCATCGAAAGAATTGCCAAAGATTATGCAACGCAAAAACCATCGGTACTATATCAGGGTTACGGAATGCAGCGAAGAGCTTACGGCGAGCAGGTTGTAATTGCAGGCTGTGCACTTCCGGCTATAACCGGTAATGTTGGCATACCTGGCGGATGGGCAGGCGGAATTGCGCTGCAAGCAGATGATGGTGGCCCATTTTGGAATGTTTTTCCAACCGGTCCTAATCCCGTAAAGGCAAGAATTCCCGTATTTTTGTGGACAGAAGCAATACTCAGAGGTACGGAGATGGGCTTCGAAGATGGCGTAAGAGGAACAGATAAACTGGATAGCAAGCTTAAATTAATCTGGAGCGTAGCTTCCAACATTCTTATCAATCAGCATGCCGATACCAACCGATCGGCAAAGATACTGAAAGACACTAATCTGGTTGAATTTATCGTTGTTCAGGATCAGTTTATGACTCCATCGGCCAGGTTCGCCGATCTTATTTTACCAGCTTGCACTCAAATGGAAACCTGGGGACTGGAAGATGGATGGAAGTATGGCGATGAGGTAATTATAATGCCTAAAGTTAGTGAACCACCTCACCAAACCAAAAGCGATTATCAAATTTGTGCCGAACTTGCCGAGCGTTTTGGTGTTAAAGATGAATACACACAAAACCGAACCGAGCGTGAATGGATTGAATGGGCAGTAGAAGAATACAAAAACTCCCGTTTCCCGGAAATACCAAGTCTGGATACTATGGAAGAAAAAAACCTGGGAGTATATTCAAAACCTGTTGATAAACCTGCCATAGCTTTTGAAAATTTCAGAAAAAATCCTGAAAAGTATCCATTAAAAACGCCGAGTGGTAAAGTGGAACTGTTTTCGAAAACCCTTTTCGACATGGGTAAACCCGATACGATTCCTCCGGTACCGAAATATATACAGGAATGGGAAAGTCCGTTCGGTGAAGAAGCCAAACGATTTCCTTTACAAGCACTTGGACATCATTACATGTCGAGAGTACATTCTACCCACGATGGGATTGACTGGCTTGATGAAGCTTTTCCGCAAAGGGCATTCATTAACCCTATTGATGCTAAAAACAGAGGAATAAACAATGGGGATGAAATCCTGATATATAATGATCGGGGAAGAATAAAAATGCCTTGTCGCGTGACGCCTAAAATTTTTCCGGGGGTTATAGATATACCTCAGGGAGCATGGTGGACTCCAGACAAAGATGGCATCGACCGCCGGGGAAACATTAACGTTTTAACATCGCACCGATGGACCCCTTTGGCTTACGGTAATGCACAGCATACCATAATGGTTGAAGTGGAAAAAGCATAAACAATAAAGCTATGACAAAGCAATTAGCCTTTTATTTTGATTCATCGCAATGCTCTGGTTGTAAAACCTGCCAGGTAGCTTGCAAGGATAAACATAACTTAACGAATGGCATTCGCTGGAGGAATGTTTATGAAGTTTCGGGCGGTGAATGGGAAAAGAACGGAAACAACTGGATTTCAAAAATCCGCTCCTATAATGTTTCAATGTCTTGTAATCATTGCCAGGATCCAATTTGTATGCAGAAATGCCCAAATAAAGCGATCTACAAAACAGAAGAAGGAATCGTTTTAATCGATTCAGAGCGATGTATGGGATGCAATTACTGTCAGTGGTCCTGCCCGTATGGTGCGCTTCATCTTGACACCGATGCAGGTAAAATGACAAAATGTACCCTTTGTGCGGATTACATTGCAGAAGGCAAACCACCAGCATGCGTTGCTGCTTGCCCTATGCGCGTGCTTGATTTTGGAGATTACGAAGAACTGAAAGCTAAATATGGTTCTGAAGCAGAAATTTACCCTCTGCCCCCAGCTCATTATACCCATCCGTCGATTGTAATAAAACCACATCAATCTTTTTCGAAAGATATAAACTGGAAAGTAATAAACAGAGAGGAGGTCGAAAATGCATAGCGCTGAATGGTCATTGGTTATTTTTACGCTTTTAAGCCAAATATCGGTTGGTACGATAATTAGCATACTTATTGCGTTTAGCATTCATTATCAGGAAAGCAGAAGATTTACAAATTTATTTCAGATGCCCTTATTCGTTGCATCGGGTTTAATGTTTCTGGCACTACTGGCATCGTTTCTTCATCTTGCATCGCCCTTTTCATCGGTTTTTGCATTAAGTAACCTAAAAACATCATGGCTTAGCCGCGAAATTTTTATGGTTTCCTTCTATTTTGGTTTACTTGCAGTTACTACCATTTGGTGGAAGTACTTTACAAAAAAACATTTCACAGCCTTAATTATACTGCTTGTTGTTGCTATTGCCGGATTATTGCTGATTTACTCCATGGGTAAAATTTATATGATATCCACGGTTCCGCCATGGAATACACCTTTTACCCTGTTGAAATTTTTTATTAGCGCAATGCTTTTGGGAACTACACTTTATATAACGCTTACATTTTATTTACATAAAACAAAGCAAAGCAAATATGGGGCTACCCTTAAATCCTTAACGGGACTGATTGTTATTGCAGCATTGCTTAAAATTATCGTATTCATTTTTGATTTTGTGCCTAATGCTGAATTAGTCGTTTTTAAACCCCAGCCAACTTCACAGCTATGGAATTATTTTGCATGGTTATTTTGGCCACTTGGTGTAATTTTATATTTGTGGAATATTTTTTCAGCAAAATCTTCTCATCAATTAATAAGAATGCTCTATTTAATTGGTTTTATATGTATTCTTTTAAGTGAACTGGCATCGAGAATTATTTTCTATTCATCGTATTACAGAATAGGCATTTAAGCTAAATT
>CAYVEW010000012.1:0-49156 GCA_964450375.1 uncultured Bacteroidales bacterium | reverse complement strand
TATAAATGATCGCAATAAAAGTATGGCAAATGCATAATCACAATCTGAATTTCATTTGATATTTCTTACATTGTATAAGAATATTACGGTGCGCTGCACCTTTTATGATAAGTAATAATTAACGATGATAGCTTTAATTCACCTTATGGTTTTGTTTTGAACATAACAACTCTTTTGAATCGATTGAGAAAATTACCGGTTTAATTCATCCAAACGGTCGAATAGAACAACACGCTCAAAATCGGTGGTTTTATATAATGTAAAACTTTCGGTTCTTCTTTTTAGTTCTTTATCAACAAAATAAAAAACATCATCGATAATTTTTGCATCAAAAAAAGATCCCTTAAATTCATATTTTGAAACCAGGCTATTGCCCACAAGTTCAAAAATATTTTGTTTGCTTAGAATATATATTTTCCTTTTATACTCCATAAACTGAAAAGCTTGTTGCTCAATTTCAATCTGATTGCCATCGTACCACACTACATTACTTTCGGAATCGAAATAAATTAATTTATTACCTTCTACAAATTCATAAACAAAAGAGCCTGAAAGCGTGTCGGCCTTATAAGTACTTAGATTAATGTAAATTAGCTTTTCCGAATTATAAAAAGCCAAGTGATTGCCATCTTCAGAAACTTTCAGATTAAAAATTTTATCGGATAGTATGGTTGCCAAAAGCTTACCTTCAGAGTTATATTGCTTTATAAAATCCTTCTGATCATCAAAAACAATTAAGCTGGTAATAAAACCATTGGGAGTTTTAAAATATGTGTTTCCATCGAATGTATGCGAATCATTAATAATCTTATATTCATTATTGATTTTATCAATTCGATACTCTGGCATCTGGGGCAGCTCATCTATTTCAATTTTTCCTAATTTATTAAGATGTTGTGAGTAAGCATGAAGACTTAATGTACTGAAAATTACAAAAATAAGATATTTCATATAGGCCATTTTATTTGATGACAATAATAAAGAATGCAGCAATAAATTCAAAAACAAAAAATGACTATTTGAAAAGCTCAAAGCTGAATAACCCGATTTTCTGCAAAAAAAACTGAATGGATGTTTTTATTACTCCTAATCCATATTTCACACTTCGAATAAAGTTAATTGATGATGATTGGTCGTCGTACTTTGTGGGGCAGGTAATTTCAGCAATTTCGTATCCGGCAAAATGGATTTGGGCCAATACCTGATTATCGAAAACAAAATCGTCCGAATTCTGACTGTAATTAATATTCTGGAGCACATCGCGTCTATATGCCCTGAATCCTGTATGATATTCAGATAATTTTGCCCCCATTAAAATATTTTGTAAAAAGGTTAAAAAACGGTTGGCAATGTATTTATAAATTGGCATCCCGCCTTTTATGGCTCCCTGGCCTAAGATTCTTGATCCTAAAACTACAGGATACAAATCGTGGGCAATCAGATAAACCATCGAAGGAATCAGTTTTGGAGTATATTGATAATCGGGATGCAACATCACAACAATGTCAGCGCCAAGATTTAAAGCTTCGCTATAACATGTTTTCTGATTTGCCCCGTAGCCTTTATTTTCTGGATGAATAAACAGATGTTTAATCCCCAGCTCTTTGGCTTTTTCAATGGTTTTATCGTTGCTTTTGTCGTCTACAAGAATCACATCATCAACTACATCGAATGGAATTTCGTTGTATGTTTTTTTAAGGGTTCTTTCGGCGTTAAAAGCCGGCAACACCACTACTATTTTTTTTCCATTCATCATTTCTTAAACAATTCGGGACTAATTTTTTTAGCGTACTCAAGGCTCTCCATCGATTTATCAGCATATCCCATATTCTGATACATTTTTCCGATGGTTACAAGCAAATGCACATCTTTCTGTTGAATATCCATTCGTAAAATTTCATCCATTAGAGATTTTGCGTTCTTAAAATCTCTAAGATTAGCATAGGTCATAGCCAGATTTAGTTTTAGCACAGGATCATCCGGATCAATCTCAATCGCTTTTTCAAAGGCTATAGCCGATTTCTGATATTGGCGAACCAGGCCATAAACCACTCCAAGATCCTTAAACACGGCAACTTTCGTAGTATCTGCAGAAGAAGCCTTTTCCAGATATTTGAGCGAGTTTTCAAGATCGTTTAAATACCTTCCATAAATACGCCCTAAGTAATAATTTATCTTATAATTATTCGGTTTAAAGCTTTCCATCTGATGCAAAATCCGAATATTACTTTTTGCTTTACCAGCATCTTCAAAAACAACAGAGATCTTCGATTCCAACATATTCTCGTAAACCTGATTATATGAAGGATTCATTTTCAGAATTTCCTGATAATATTTAAATGTACTATCCAGATTATGATGTAATTCCCACTGTGCATTTCCCATTAATAAATAGGCATCAACATACTTTGGATGAATTTCGATGGCCTTATGTAAATAGCCGACTGCCTGGTTTAAATACTCATTTCGTTTATCACTGTTGCCTGGTTTTAAAGCTTCTTCGGTTAATTTACCACCTGCAGAAGTATTACTTTTTGCACTGTTTTTTGATATTTTTACATCGTGCGTAAACAAGGTAAAATCATTTTTCCAGAACCTATTTCTGCTAATTGTTTTAATCGAAAATAATACAAAGATTAACAGCAGTATTGTATTCAGTAATTTCTGATTTTGGATGTATTTTAAAATCAGAACTGCAAAAACAATAACGGCACCAATGGATGCTGCATAAACAAAGCGCTCGTTCATAAATACACCGATTGGAAACAGGATATTCGACACAGGCGATAAGGCGATAAAATAAAACAGAATGCCGTAAGCAACAGGGCTTTTTCTTTTTAATCCAATTAAGGCGTAAATACCTAATCCTAAATGAATAACAACTGACAAGATTGGCCATAAATTAGTCCAGTCCATCACAGGAATATGATAAGGATAATAATCGTAGGTTAAAGGATGTGGAAAGATGAGCAGTTTTAAATAAATTAATAAAGTATAAAAAATCGTTGCATATTTTTCACCGGCTTCCATTCCCAAAAATGAGTTATTCATTAGTTCCTGACTGGGCTCAAATGAAAAACCACCAAGAACCTTGTGCCGGGCATAAAAATAAATTGCACTTGCCAATAACAGCGGGATAAAGCTTATTAATCCAAACTTGACTTTTTGAGTTTTATCACTAAAAAAATAAATACTGATGGGAATGATGGCTAAAAATACAACAGCAATTTCTTTGGAAAATAATCCCAGCAAAAACGCAGTGAAAATACCAAGCAGGTAAATATTTCTTTGCCGCCTTAAGAATTTAAACACAAAAAACATAGCTAATAAGGCACCCAGCAGCGATAATATTTCATCTCTTCCTTTAATATTGGCAACTACCTCGGTATGTATTGGGTGTATTAAAAACAAAAGGCTTGCAATAAACGGAACGGACAAATACCATTTTCTTTGCTCCTTATTGGCAAATAACAGCTGAAGAACTTTAAATAAAATGAAACAGCTAAGTGCGTAAAATAAAACATTCATAAAATGACTTACAAACAGAACAAGGCCTCTCTTATCGCGCATGTCATCCAGATTGCGCACGATTACACTTTTTTCTTGTTTTGTAAGCTCTGCAGCTTGTTCCAATATGAGTTCCTGCTGTTTTTTTCTTAAATCAATACTTTCAATGTGGATTGTTCTGCTTAAATCTTTTAAAAGTTTTTGCGATGGCAAAATAAATGCAGGGTTTACTGTCCGGTTCAACCTTTTTTCAATGGAAGCTTTGCTTAATCCTTTAAAAGGAGTCCCCATAATCAAGTCCCACTCAATTGCAAAAGTAACAACTGATAAAGGCCTGTATCTTCCGCCTGCAACCAGATTTTTATCTTTTTGCTCAAAAAAACCATCGAACATTTTTTTCGAAAAAATATCTATTATTCCATCAAAACCACTTAGAGTGTATTCATTCTCAGTAATTACAATAGCATCGTCGAGCGCATAATCGTGAAAAAGCGTGTTGCCATAAAGAATAAAACTTAAAAGAATTATAATAAAATATGGATAGTTCTTTTTCATTAAACTTCTATTTTACGTTTACATATAAACTCAATAATGCTTGCAAAAAGACGAATTAATTAATCTGCATTTTCAATACGCTCAACACAACGATACATGGCTTCGCGAAGCGCAACTTCGCGTGGATCATTCACCAGATACAATCCCATTTTCGACATGATGTATGCATACCCGATTTGGTTTACAGGATCTGCAAATCCGTACGATCCGCCTGCACCCGGAGTACCAAAAACCTGCTGGTTGTTTCCATACAATAAGTTTGGACCTGGTTTTAAGAACCCAAACGAGTAATAAGTGTTTAATCCCATTACAATATCAAATGGCCCTTTTTCGGGAATCTGAGCAGGTTGTTTTATCAGGTCAAAGCTTTCTTTACTAAAGTTCAGTTCCTGCGCTCCGTCGGCAAAAACACTATAAACTTTTGCTATGGATCGGGCATCGCCAATTCCGTTACCCGATGGCATTTCTACACGGTGAGTAATGCTATCGTTTGGATGAAATTTCTCCGGAATACGAAACGATTGATATAAAATAGAATTTTTATCTCTAAAATCTTTACGCATTTTTTTGGGCATCTTATTCATATTAAAAATAAACTGCCCGATAGATGGCAATATAACTTTAGCCAACTCATCTTCGGAAACACTGGGCGGCAATCCAATATAAAAATCCAGATGAAGCGGTTTTGCTAACTCTTGCTCAAAAAACTCTCCAATGGTACGGCCCTGTGGATCGACTCGTCGCATGAGTTCATTCATATACATTCCAATGGTTGCTAAATGATAACCATGTTGAGTGCCCGGCTCCCACAAAGGCTCCTGTCGTGCCATAATACTGGCAATAAAGTCAAAATCGGCTAAATCCTTAATGGTAAATGTTTGATCTACCAGGCAAAGGCCTGCTTCGTGCGCTAGTAATTGGCGTACGGTTATATTCTCTTTTCCGTTTTGTGCAAATTCGGGCCAGTAAGTCGAGACTTTTTCATCGTAATCGAGCCAGCCATTCGAATGTGCCATTGCCAGACAAATTGCAGCCAAACCTTTGGTTGTTGAAAATACAACTACTTTTGTATCTTCCTGCCACAGTTCCCTGCTTATAGCATCCTTGTAGCCTCCCCAAAGGTCAACTACCTTTTCGCCTTTATAATAAATGGCACAAGCAGCACCATTTTCTTTTCGATCGGTAAAATTTTTTATGAATTCTTCTTTTACCTCTTCAAATCCCGGTGCTACATAACCATGAATAAGCCGATCTGGTTGTTTCTTTACTTTGCGGGAAACAGAACACTGATTAAAAAAGATAAATGGAAAAATTGAAAGTATCAGTAATTGAAAAGTTTTTTTATTCATTCTTTTCGTTATTTAAGTAATAATCAAATATATGAAAACTTAAGTTTTTATGCAGCATATCATTTAAAAATCCGTCACCTAAATAAAGACTAATTAAAGCGTTGCATTAACACACATATTAAATCTCCATATAAAATCACCAATTTTGGTTCAAAAAAAAGAGAAAAGCATATTGTGTTTTTCTCTTTTCTGTTAATCTATTGATTCCACCTGCTTTGTATTAGAAATTATAAAAGGTGATTTAAATCACTTTTTACATACTACTGATTTTATGATACTTAACACATTTTCATCTTCTTACTTCACAATTCTAATCGTTTATCAAGTCTTATGATGTGTTCATCTAAAATAAATTTCTTTTTAATAAAACCTCCGTATATAATTACAAACAACAGCACCTAAAAATGAACTCGGTAATTGACATATTAGAACTTGATTACACTCCTGCTAAGAAATGGAAAAATCTGTTCTATTCAATTCTGGTTCATGTTTCGTTAATTATCCTTTTTACTACCTTAAGCAGTTACCAAATTCCACAAAACCGGGTAAACCAGAATAATGAGCATTTACAAACATTTATTGAACTACAGATTAGTTCAATAGTAGATATTAGTTTTGCCGATAGCTCTAACAATCTGAATAATCAGATTAACCAATTGCTTGTTCAGTTTTATGAAAACAGAAATTACAAACCAGCCTGGATTAACAATATTCAACTAAGTGATAATTTTTACAGTTACTTAAACCTATTAGACAGCGCTAAATACTATGGTTTTCCGTTCGATTATTTTGGAAAAGAACAAATTAAAAAACTTACACAAGAAGTAAGTACTAAAAAGCAAAGTACCGAATTGCTTAAAAATCTTATCCAGATTGAATTTACCACAACTTACTCTGCCTTTAAATATTTAATCTATCTTAATCGTGGAATTATTGAGCAGGATACCACACAGTCGTTTAAAGACTACTTAAGTACTTTGCCTGAGTTCATAAATAATACCATTGAATGGTTCGATCTGAAAAAAGAATTTTTATCCAATCAACCTGATCTGGTTCATCATCATAATATTTTAAAATCCTTACCTTATTTTATTGATCTTCATTATTCCATAAAATACACGACTCCTGCATTTATTGACGATCAACTTTTGGCTAAAGGATTGTATTATGCAGGCATCGCAAAAAAAACAGAATTTACTGATGATTTAAAAACGGAAGCTTTATTTGCACTGCAGGATCAATATAATTTACCGCACGATTCAATCCTTAATAAAGAAACACAAGAAGTTTTGGTATCACTCTTAAAAGAAAAATATTACCAGGCTTGTTTAAATTTACATCGATTAAGAAGGCTAAACCACTCAGGCGAGAATTATTTGTTTGTAAATATTCCGGAGTTTAAACTACACGTAATCGAATCGAGCGAGATAAAGGAAGTGTTTAATGTGATTGTTGGTAAAAAGCAAACACCGACCCCCACTTTAACCAGTAGTATCGAAAAAGTAGTTACCAATCCTTACTGGACTGTTCCAAAAAGCATAAGCTATGGTATGTTTCCAAAAATCAGAAAAGATTCAACCTATTTAAAAAGAAACGGTTACTTTGTTATTAATAATTACGAACAAATTGTGGATGAATCGGAGATAGACTGGTCGCAACCCGATCCATTGGGTAATAAATACTGGATTCGCCAGATTAACAGCAGCGTAAATGCTTTGGGACAGGTTAAGTTTATGTTTCCAAACAATTATAGTGTTTACTTACACGATACGCCTGCTAAACAATTATTTAAAAACGAAAACAGAACTTATTCCCATGGTTGTGTTCGTTTAGAAAACCCAGATAAGCTGGCACAATATATTTCCGACAAATTCTATGACAAAGAAGATCTTAACATTCAAAACCTTATCTCACAAAAAGAGCTTTTTGAAATTGAATTATCAGAAAAGTTAGAAATTCATATTCAATACATTACCTGCTCAGGCGACGAAAATGCCGACATGGTTTTTTACAATGATATTTACAACCTGGATAAAAAAGAACTTATGGAAGTTTTTCCAGAGCAGAGCGAGATATAGGAATAATCGATGGATGAAAAATATATAAGCAGGTTCCGTCCTTTATCAGATCAATAATTTCTTTGGTTTCGTTCATAGGTAATGCAGGGCATCCAAAGCTTCGTCCCAATCGCCCATTTTGCTTAATAAAGTCTTCGCTCACATAAGAGGCTCCATGAATCACGATGGCTCTTTTTCGGGCATTATCATTAACATCTTTACTCAAGCCATCTAAACGCAAGGAATAGCCGTGTTTGCCTTCGTAGGTTTCTGCTGTAATGTATAAGCCTAAACTACTTTTATACGAAAGCCAGTTGTTCGAAAATGATTCGGCTACTTCTACTCCCGATTGCATTCCATGAGCTACATATGTGTTTTTAATGATCTTCTCGTTTTTAAGATCAAATACATACAATCGTTTGCTGTCGGATACCTGACTAAAATCAATGAGTACCAGCAAAGAATCGTTTTTTAATAAGCCCTTCGATTTTAAATCATGGAAACCATTTAATGCAAGATTAAAAGCTGCATTGGGAATTTCAAGTGAATCAATTATCCGATCCAGCTTGGGATCATCTATCTGGTTAATTTCTGTCATTCCGTGGTCAGAAACTTCTAATGTATTCATTCCGTGCAGATAAACTGCACCTGCAACCAAAAGAAATATGATAAAAAGAATTTGCCGATTCATGTTACATTCAAATAATCGGCGAGATTATGAATTATTTGCGAGAAATCAAAATGAATTGCAATGAATTAGCACTTTGTTACTTATATCTTTTATAAATATCCGCTTATGCAACTAATTTGCTATTTGTTATTATTCGCTTTGCTCATAAGATCAATGTTCTTCATTTTAGAATGTCCAAAAAGCCTTTGTGAAACTTGGTGCTTCCTTAGTGATACTTTGTGGTATCAAGACAAAATGCAGTTACACAAAGTTTCACAAAGCAGGCTCTAAGTTACTCAAAGTAAAAAAGAAGAATATTTTTCGAATCTTCTCTAACTTCTTGGGTACCATCAAACTATTGATTTTCTGATTAGTTATTAGAGAGTAGTTACATAAATGGGTTTTCATTATATCTTTTCTCCCACTCTGCTCTTAAAATAATATCCTTATTGCTTATCATCCGGTCGGTTGCCAGTACTCCATGCAAGTGATCAATTTCGTGCTGAAGAAGCTCAGATAAATCATCACTAAACATTTGTTCTAGAATTTCGCCCTTTTCATTCTGATATTTCACTTTAATCGACTGATGTCTTTTTGTTTTTACAAAAAAAGCCACATCGAAACTAAAACAACTATCCCAAACTTCGAAGGTTTCTGTACTTTTCCAGATTATCTCAGGATTTATAAAAGCATGTGAGCGATCCGGTAAATGCCAATAAATAATTTTCTTTAAAACTCCAATTTGTGGTGCAGCAATGGCACGTCCAATTTGTTTTCTTTTCTGGAAATCGATTAAGGTTTCTTTTAAATCAATAATAATATCATTTAAATCCGCATTAAACCCGGTTACATCTTCTGATTTTTCTCTTAAAAGGGGATTCCCTATTAACAAAATTTCTTTCACTGCCATGCTATTAAATTAAAGTTGAGTTTATTCGTTCAGATGATTATCCATATCCTTATCGGGCAATTCCAGGATTTCTTTTGTATCAATGCTCGTGTACGATTCAACATCGCGTAACTTTCTTTGCAGCACATTTGTACGTGTTGTTCTTAAATTTTCCAGTGTGCCCGATGCAGTATTTATCTGTTTATGAGCCTTTTCCAGCACCCCCGCAAACTCCTGGAATTCTATCTTAACAGCTTTTAAAATATCCCATACTTCGCTACTTCTTTTTTGCACTGCCAGGGTCCTGAAACCCATTTGTAAACTACTTAAAAATGCCGACAACGTAGTGGGCCCTGTTACTGTAATCTTGTATTTCGACTGCAGGATCTCAAATAACCCGGGATGACGCAATACCTCGGCGTATAAACTTTCAACAGGTAAAAACATAATACCAAAATCGGTTGTGTGTGGTGGGTCGATATATTTTTCGCTGATATCTTTTGCAAAACTCTCAATTTTCTTGATCAGCACTTTTTGAGCTATCTCGATTTCCAGTTTTTCTCCTTTCTCGAAAGCATTCAAGAGCATATGATAATCTTCGATTGGGAATTTTGAATCAATGGGCATCCAGACTTCACCACCCGACTCTTTTCCAGGTAGTTTTATTGCAAACTCAACATTCGCCTGGCTTCCCTTTTTGGTTGCCACATTTTTGGAGTATTGATCGGGAGTTAATATCTGCTCTAATATATTCTCGAGTTGATACTCGCCTAAAACGCCTCTTGTTTTTACATTTGTTAAAACCTTTTTTAAATCGCCAACACCTGTTGCAATACTTTGCATCTCGCCAAGTCCTTTATGCACTAATTCCAATCGCTCGCTTACCTGCTTAAATGATTCTCCCAATCTTTTTTCTAAAGTATCCTGAAGTTTCTCGTCAACGGTTTTTCGCATTTCGTTCAGTTGCTGCGTATTATCTTCGCGAATTGCTTTTAAGTGCTTTTCAATGGTATTTTCAACACCTTTAATATTCTCTGTTTGCAACCTGTTTATGTCGGTTTGCTGTTTACTGAAATCGCCGAATTTCTGCCTGAGTAATTCATTTAAATCCTTCACGTTCCTGGAAAACTGCTCGCTAAAGGTATTGAGCGTGTGGGTTAATTCATCTCGGTTTGTTTTCGAAATTTCGTTGGTTTCTTTTCGGTTACGCTGAAACTCGTCCCGAATTGACTTTTCAGTCATCTCAAGTGTATTTCCAAACTTCAGAATAGTAGTTTCAATTTCCTTTAACTGTGGTGATATATTATTAGAATTACTTTTTACAAGCCCTAGGATTATACTAATAATTACCAGAACTATTAATACAATTAGTAATATTTCAATCATTATAAAAAACTAGTTTTGTTCTATCATTTGTTCCATCGCTACCTTATGTTCTCTCAGTTGCTCTTTTGTTTTTTTGCCACGTTCCTTTTTTATTGCTACTTCAAGGTCAGTTAGTGCATAGGTGTATTCTATATCAGCTAAAAACCTGGCGGCTCTTAATCGCACATCCCTGTTTTTATCCTTGAGCAAGGCTTTAACTTCTTCGGCAGCAAACCAAGGATAATAATTCTGCAGCTCGTCCATTGCTTCTAATTTTTCATCCTTTTCTCCCTGAGCAATTTTATTTCTTAAGGTTTCTATTTCTGATATTATTTCCTTGGAAAAAATTATTTGTTCTGTATATAAATCTGGCCGAACAATATTTTTATCGTACCAAACATATTCTTTCCCATATAACCAACGAATAATTCTTGGAATCATCCATCGCATTCCCGGTGTTGTTTCGGGATGAGCTGCAGTAAGAAACAATTTCCCTGATCCGCAATTACTTCCAATAAATATGGGTAATTCAGCATCGTTGGTATTTCTTATTCCCATTATTTGAAAAATATCTTCGTTTTGATTATTCACATTAAAAACAATGTTCGAATTGTAGTTAACAAAATTTTGCTCTCGATCTCTAAGTTCAGGAAATAATTCATTTCCTTCTTCGGTTAGCTCAAACTGTAGCAATCCATTCATTTTATCTTCCTTTTGTATTATTGCCACATCAATTAGCTCGAGCGAACTGTTTTCTTCTGAATTAATAAGCATGCTGGCTCCATTGCAAAAACCCAGTGCACCTTTCCCCTTTTTCATGATAAAATCTTTGAATATCTTTTCAATTTCATCATCGATGGCAATAAAGCGTTCTCCATTCTCGATATCAGGAAACACTACAACATCAATATTTTCCAACTTGGTTTTAAGGATTTCGGCATCGGTAAGTGTAACATAAACAATACCCGCATCGATATTAATGGATTCGGCAATGTACTGAACGTTTTTTGTTTCTACACCTGTGGGTTTATAAATACCAACTGCAATGGTTTCTTCGCTTAATTGGATTTTCTTAACAAAAGTACTATCCTTCGTTTTATTTTTACACGAAAAAATACTGATAAAAACGCTGAAAACTATGATGGGCAATATGTAACTGATTCTTTTCATACCAAGCCTGTTTATGTGAAATCTTCTAATATGTTTGCTTAAAATTATGAATTTTATTCCAATTTATGAAGGTAAGATTTATTTACTTTAATGGAATTTCCAATAAGTCTCTGTATTCATTCATCTTATCATTTGGTAGCGTAATTGCCAAATGGTAGTGTTTAATCTTCCAACCTTCGGGATACTTTTTTAGAACACCAGAACCACGGCATACTCCCATATGCGTTTCGAGTAGCTCATCGAACCAAGCATAATTCATATCATCCGAAAAATCCCATTTTCTATTGTATGGTTTAAAAGCCCAGGCAGTATCACGCTGAAAGTAAACCATTCCCCATTCCATAAATTCATGCTTTAACCAACGCTCATCCGGATCGGTCCCCAGGTAAACCGAATTTGAATCTAAACAATCAAAAAACAATTTCTCATCAGCAACAGCAGCAGCCTGATGCCAATCATCCATAAACTGATTTAACTTTTCGGTTTCCGTATTTGTATTATTATTTGTCTGGTTCAACTGGCACGAACCCAACATCATAATTACCAGAATTAAATAAGCATTTTTTTTCATAATTTCTGATTTTATCATAACGTAAATTATGTTGATAAATATAGTTTAAAACATATAAATCATCCTATTATCTCATTACATTATTTATAACTTTGTAAGCTTAAATAATCTATTCAACAAGCATAGGCATGTACGTAACAAATAATAGATACAAACATATTTACTTTGATTTAGACCGAACGATTTGGGATTTTGACCAAAATGCCAGGGAAACATTCAGGGATATCTATCAGAAGTATAATTTGGAAACAATTTTTTCGAAATTTGATAATTTCTATGACACCTATGTAGAACATAATGAGCAATTGTGGCGCGATTACCGCGAAGGAAAGATTAAAAAAACAGTTTTAAGCTATAAGAGATTTGCTTTAACTCTGGAAAGCTTTGGTGTAAATGATGAAAAGCTGGCTAAACAAATTGCACAGGATTACATTACCATCAGTCCAACAAAAAAGCGCCTTTTCCCACATGCACATGAAACACTGGATTATCTGCATAAAAAGTACAAGCTTTATATAATTACGAATGGTTTTAACGAGGTTCAGTTTACTAAATTAAAAAACAGTCAGCTGGATAAATATTTTACCAAGATTTTTACATCGGAAGATGCCGGTGCTCAAAAACCCAATCCAAAAATATTTGAGAATGCAATTAAATCTGCAAATGCCCGAAAAGTTGAAAGCATAATGATTGGTGATGATCTGGAAGCCGATATTCTGGGTGCTAAGAATTATGGGCTTGATCAGGTTTATTTTAATCCGTTTGGTAAGGACCATCAGGAAAAAATTACACACGAAATTGTTAGTTTAAAGGAACTTCAGGAAATATTATAAAAAAAGCTCCATTAAAAAGGAGCTTCATTATCAAAATTCTTATTACTTCCTAAATCAAAAATATCGTCGTCGGCATTCGGTTTTGCCTTTCGCTCGTTATTCATTTTCGAACCAAAGGTTAAAGCACCACCATTATCGTTTGTATCTTCCGGGAAAGCACCAACAAAATCATCTTCGTAATCTTCGAATTTAGCCATCTCTTCACGGAAACGAAGTTTTATATCAGCCAATGCACCATTTCTGTGCTTTGCCAGGATTAATTCAGCCATTCCCCGTAAGGAGTTTCCTTCTTCGTCTTCAATAAAGCCATATTTTTCGGGTCTGTGAATAAACAGTACCATATCGGCATCCTGTTCGATGGCACCCGATTCACGTAAATCGGAAAGTTGCGGACGTTTAGTTCCGGAACGCATCTCTACCGATCGGTTTAACTGCGACAATGCAATAATGGGAACATTTAGTTCTTTGGCTATACCCTTTAACGATCTGGAAATCATACTTACTTCCTGCTCACGATTTCCACGAGTTTCAGGTGGCCCTGTCATCAATTGCAAGTAATCAATAATAATAATATCTACCTTTTCCTGGCTCATTAACCGGCGACACTTTGCTCGTAGCTCGAATACCGAAATAGCTGGTGTATCATCAATATAAATAGGTGCATCAACCAAACGTTTAATTTTATATTCCAGCTGTTCCCATTCAAAAGGCTCTAATTTTCCGTTTCGTATTTTATCCGACGGCAATTCGGTTTCGCTCACAATTAAACGATTAACTAACTGAACTGAAGCCATTTCCAGAGAAAAAATTGCAACCCCCTGATTATGTTCAACTGCCATATTCCGTGTCATGGAAAGCACAAATGCTGTTTTACCCATTGATGGCCGCGCTGCGATAATAACCAAATCGGAACGCTGCCAGCCCGATGTAACCCGGTCCAGTTTTGTGTATCCCGATGGCACACCACTTAAACCGTCGCTTCTCTTTCCTGCTTCTTCAATCTGGCTAATTGCATCCTGAATGATGACATCGATTTTGGTAGTTTCCTTTTTAATATTTCCTTCGGCAACTTTAAACAATTCCGATTCCGAAAAATCAATTAAATCATTAACATCGATACTATCATCGTAAGCACGCCCTTGAATTTCGGTTGAAACCCGAATCAATTCGCGCTGAATGTGTTTTTGAGCCACAATTCTTGCGTGATATTCAATGTGTGCTGCAGAAGAAACTTTACTTGCCAACTGAGTTATGTAAAAAGGCCCTCCTACCAAATCAAGTTCATCACGCTTTCGTAATTCTTCTGTTACAGTTAAAATATCGATTGGTTGCAAATCCTGAGATAAATCAAGAACAGCCTTAAATATTTTCTGGTGAGAATCTTTATAAAAACTTTCTGGCCGGATTATATCCATTACCGCAATTATTGCATCTTTTTCAAGCATAATTGCACCTAGAACCGCCTCTTCCAGATCAAGAGCCTGAGGTGGAATTTTTCCGTAATCCAAAGCCTGATCTATGTTTGCTTTTTTGGGAAAGTTTTTTGAATTGCCTGCCATTTTTAGTTTCTGTTTGGGAGACCAAAGGTAATAATACAAGTTTCAAATTAGGCATGAAACCGGTTTTCTTTTCGGACTTTTTTTTAACGAAAGTTATTAACAATTGTTAATTAATTTTATCCCATCGTTTTAATCAGGATAATTGTACTTTTGCATTATCAATTTAAAAATACAATTTAAAATGATTTCATTTCCTAATGCCAAAATAAATATCGGATTAAATATTACAGAAAAAAGGCCGGACGGATTTCACAATATTGAAACTATTTTTTATCCAATAGGAATTTCGGATATTCTGGAGATTGCTGAATCGGATACCAACTTTCAGTTTACAAATACAGGATTAATTGTTGAAAATGGATTACTGGAATCGAACCTTTGTTATAAAGCCTACGAGCTTTTAAAGCAAGATTTTAACTTGCCCGACATTCAATTGCATTTGCATAAAATCATTCCATTTGGCTCGGGGCTTGGAGGAGGTTCTTCAGATGCAACGTTTACTCTTAAATCACTGAACGAGCTTTTTAATTTAGGTTTATCTAAGCATGAACTTAAAAAATATGCAGAAAAAATCGGCAGCGATTGTGCTGTTTTTGTTGATAACAAACCCGCTTTTGCTAGTGGAAAAGGGAATTTACTAAGTCAAATAGCATTTAGTCTGCATAATTATTTTCTGCTTGTTGTGCATCCCGGGATACACATAAACACCGGGCTTGCCTACTCCAAATCAAGGCCAAAAACACCCGATCAAAGTTTAAAAGAACTAATTCATTTACCAATTGAAGAATGGAAACAATATATTCAAAACGACTTTGAGCATATCATATTCCCTGATTATCCTGAGATTAAAAATATAAAGGATGAATTATATCAATATGGTGCACTATATGCATCGATGTCGGGTAGTGGATCGTCTGTATACGGTATTTTCAAACACGAACCAGACTTAAAAACGTTTAGGAATTATTTTGTTTGGAAAGAGAAATTATAAAAAAAACCGAAAACTAGTTTTCGGTTTTTTTTATTTCGCTATTTCAGTTCAATCATTAAATGTCCTTTCGGAATTCTCTGATCTTCTTTTACATGGATCTTTTTCACAACTCCATCAATGGGGAAAATAATTTTGTTCTTCATTTTCATCGCTTCAAGAATCATCATTACTTCGCCTTCTTTCACTTTCTGCCCTTCTTCAACAAAAATTTTAATAACAGTACCTGGAATTACAGAATAAATTTCTCTTAAATCTGGTTTTTGCCACTTGGTTCTGTTTTTATATTTTTCGGTAAAAAGTGTTTTATATTTTGCCCCCATCTCTTGAATAACCAAGGTGTTGTAGCGTTGTTTCGGAGTATCCGTTTCTTCAACAGGAGCTACTTCTTCTATCTTTTTTACAGGTTCCTTTGATTTTGGAGCTGTGGCTTTTTCTGTTTCAGTTTTCTTTTTTGCCATAAGTTTAGTTTTTAAAATGGAGGAATTCCATGTTTCTTAATTGGCTTTCTATCTACTTTGTTTTTTGAAACCTCTATTGCATGGCGCAATAATTTTCTGGTTTCTTCTGGTTCAATAACTGAATCAACATATCCTTTTGCCGCAGCAACATAAGGATTAGCAAATTTTTCCTTATATTCTTTCACTTTTTGTTTACGCATTTTTTCAGGATCATCGGCACTCATAATCTCCTTACGGAAAATAATGTTTGCTGCTCCTTCTGGCCCCATTACCGCAATCTCGGCACCTGGCCATGCAAATACGAAATCGGCATTTAAGTGGCGCGAGTTCATTGCAATGTAACCACCACCATATGCTTTACGAAGAATTACCGTAACTTTTGGAACGGTTGCTTCGGAATATGCGTACAATACTTTCGCACCATGACGAATAACACCCGCGTGTTCCTGGTCGACTCCCGGCAAATAACCTGGTAAATCAACTAAAGTAACAATCGGAATCTGGAAAGCATCACAATAACGAATAAAACGAGCTGCTTTATCAGATGAATCCACATCAAGAACTCCAGCTAAAACAAGTGGCTGATTACAAACAAATCCAACAGTCTGACCGTCGATTCGTCCGAATCCAATCACAATATTTGCAGCCCATAATTCCATAATTTCAAAGAAATCAGAATCGTCTGTTAAAGCCCTAACCACATCACGAACGTCATATGGTTCTTTTGGATTTCCCGGAACGATTTCATCAATCTTATATTGATCAATTTTTGGTTCTTTGGGTTCAAAAGGCATTGCTTTTTGTCCATTATTCCAAGGGATATACGTAATGAGTTTCTTAATCTGATCAAAACACTCAATTTCGCTTTCGGCATAGAAATGAGCATTACCGGTTTTTTCACTATGAACCCTTGCTCCACCCAAATCTTCCATTGAGATTTCTTCTCCAAGTACCGTTTTAATTACCTCAGGACCGGTAATAAACATTTTGGAGATTTTATCTACCACGAATACGAAATCAGTTAAGGCTGGAGAATAAACTGCTCCTCCGGCACATGGACCCAGTATTACTGATATTTGCGGGATAACTCCGGATGCTGTTGTATTTCGGTAAAAAATTTCACCATATCCAGCTAAAGAGTTAACACCTTCCTGAATACGAGCACCCCCGGAATCATTAATACCAATAATTGGAACTCTCATTTTCATGGCGTGATCCATAATTTTGGTAATCTTCCTGGCATGCATCAAGCCCAATGACCCACCTGCAACAGTAAAATCCTGAGCGTAAATACAAATAGGAGCCCCATAAATGGTACCGGTTCCAATAATAACGCCATCGCCATGAAGTATTTTTTTATCCATGTCGAAATCACGAGCTTCGTGCTCAACGAATAAATCATATTCATGGAAAGAATTCTCATCCAACAGCGTAATAATTCTTTCACGAGCGGTCATTTTCCCCATGGCAACTTGCTTTTCTATAGCTTTTTCGCCACCACCCTGGAGAACCTTCTCACGCTTCTTTTGAAGTTCAAGAATTTTTCTTTTTAAAGACATATCTTGTACATTTAGTTAATATTCACCCATGTTTTATTGCACTCAACACAGGCAGTTTATCTTAAAAAAATAAAATGCAACGTTACAAAATCCATCTTATTTATAAAAATTTAATTGTAACTTAAAACAAGGTTGATTTATCAAATTATTAAAAACCAAGTCAATAATTTAATATAAGGATTAGGATAATCAAAGCAAAGGTATGAAAAATTAAGCGAAGATACTTTTATTTTGGGGCCAATCGGTACAAGAACACACTTATAATTGCATAAACTAAATTGGGCAACCAAACTGCGAATAATGGGTTCATGCTTCCGCTTATGGCAAACATGGTAGAGAAACGCATGAATAATATATAAGAAAAGCTTAATAGCAATCCAAACCCAATATGCATACCTATTCCCCCACGAATTTTTCTTGATGATAAAGCAACTCCGATAAGTGTTAAAATAAAGGTAGAAAAAGGATATGCCACCCGGCTGTATTTATCGATTAAAAGCTGGGTTACATTGTCGGCTCCCTGCATTCGTTGATCTTTGATGTATTGATTTAACTGTGGCAATGTCATGGTTTCGGTAAAGTTTGCAGCACGATTAAACTCCTCCGGTTTCAGGTTCAAAGTAGTATCCATTCGGGTTCCGGTAGTAATTTTCTCATTTAAACTATCTAAATCTCTTATGTAATATCGATTAATGGTCCATTTAGATGTTGTTGAATCCCACTTAATGTTTTCGGCCATTAGTTTTGATTTGAGCACTCCATCTTCAAATTTCTCCATGGAGAATTTATAGCCCACATCCGACTTCACAGTGTAATTTTTTATGTATATAAACAGGCCGGGTTCAATTTGCCTGTGAATATCCTTATCGGTATTTTTAATCGGATTTTTAATGTACTTATAAGTAAAATCGAGACGAACCGCATTTGCAGGAGGAATAACATAAGACATTAATAAAAAGGAAAATAAAGCAATTACTAATGCTGAAATAAAATAAGGATACATTAATCTTTTAAAACTTACTCCGCTGCTTAAAATTGCAATAATCTCTGTATTGTAAGCCATTTTCGATGTAAAGAATATTACCGCAACAAAGGTAAACAGGGAGCTAAACATGTTGGCAAAATAAGGAATGAAGTTCATGTAGTAATCGAAAACAATTGCTTTAATCGGAGCATCTTTGCCAATAAAATCCTCTATTTTTTCCGACAAATCAAAAACTACTGCAATGCTTATGATAATTACAATAGCAAAAAAGTAGGTTCCCAGGAACTTCTTAATAATATATAGGTCAATTTTTTTTAATCCTAAGATTCTCATAATCGAACTGAAAGTTTTTCAACCATTTGATTCTTCCAACTGCTAAAGCTACCCTCCATAATTTTCTCGCGTGCCTGATTTACTAACCAAAGATAGAAACTTAAATTATGTAAACTGGCAATTTGCGCTCCCAATATTTCTTTTGATATAATAAGATGTCGCAAATATGCTTTTGAAAATTTGGTATCAACAAACGATGCTCCATTTTCTTCGATTGGAGAAAAATCATTTTTCCACTTTACATTTTTTATGTTTATTATTCCATCGCGGGTAAATAGCATACCATTGCGTCCGTTTCTTGTTGGCATTACACAATCGAACATATCAATACCACGATCAATGCCTTCTAAGATGTTAACCGGTGTTCCCACGCCCATTAAATAACGAGGTTTATCTTCTGGTAGTATTTCATTTACCACTTCAATCATGTCGTACATTTCTTCTACAGGCTCTCCAACCGATAAACCCCCGATGGCATAACCTTCGCGATCGTGAGATGCAATTGTTTTAGCCGATTCAATGCGTAAATCTTTAAAAACACTTCCTTGCACAATGGGGAAATAAGTTTGAGAATGTCCATATAAAGGTTCTGTTTCATCGAAGCGCTGCAAGCCACGTTTTAACCAGCGATGTGTTAATTCCATTGATTTTTTCGCATAGTCATAATCGCAGGGATATGGCGTACACTCATCAAATGCCATAATTATGTCTGCACCAATTATACGTTGAATATCAACAATACTTTCAGGAGTAAAAATATGTTTTGAACCATCAATATGCGAACTGAAATGAGCACCATCTTCCCTTAGCTTCCTGTTAGCAGCCAGAGAAAAAACCTGATAACCACCACTATCGGTTAAAATCGGGCGATCCCAATTAATAAATTGATGCAATCCGCCCGCCTGTTTCATGGTGTCCATTCCCGGGCGTAAATATAAATGATAAGTATTGCCTAATATGATTTGTGCTTTTACATCCTCGATTAGATCTTTCTGATTAACCCCTTTTACACTACCGACGGTACCCACTGGCATAAAAATTGGTGTTTTAATCTTTCCATGATCGGTAGTTATCTCCCCTGCTCTAGCCTTTGTCTGTGCTTCTTTTGCTATTAATTCAAATTTCATAAACAACTAATTTCCGGGCAAAGATAACTAAATGTGAATAAATATTTCATTTATTCAATTCACAATTCTTGTTTAACAAAAAAATGTTTAATAAAATTGCCAATTAACCTTATACTTAAAAAACAGTGAATTCTTATATCGATTTTATAATACAAAACCCAACATTTTTAATACTTATAGCATTTGGTATCACATTCTTAATTCAGTTGTATTATTATCTTTTTTATTACTCAAGAATTCTATTTAATCCGCATAAAGAAAAAACCGGCAAAGAAAAAGAACCTGTTTCAGTAATTATTTGCGCCAGAAACGAGCAGCAAAATCTGGAAAAGTACTTACCATCTATATTAAATCAGGATTATCCTGATTTCGAAGTAATTGTTGTGAACGACTGTTCAGAAGATGAAACAGAATTTGTTCTAGAACGATTTCAGAAACAGTACAAAAACCTTCGGGTAAGCACCATAAAACAAGACGACAAGTTTTACCACAGTAAAAAACTGGCTCTTACAATCGGGATAAAAGCTGCAAAAAACGAATTGTTATTATTAACTGATGCCGACTGCAAAGCAGAAAGCAACCGTTGGATTGACAAAATGCAGGAAATGTTTACCGATAAAACAGAGATAGTGTTGGGTTATGGAGGATATTTCAGAGAAAAGAAATTAATAAACAATCTGATTCGATTTGATACATTATTTATTGCCATACAATATTTAACGTTTGCAAAAGCAAAAAAAGCCTATATGGGTGTTGGAAGAAATCTTGCATATAAAAAATCCTTATTCTTTAAACACAAAGGGTTTGCCAGTCATCATCACATCGAATCAGGCGATGATGATTTGTTTATAAACCAAGCTGCTACAAAGAAAAACACATTGGTGCAAATTGATAAAGAAGCTATTACCCGTTCTGTCGCTGAATCGAATTTTAAATCGTGGTTTAACCAAAAAAAACGACACATGACAACTGGAAGTTTCTATCGATTTAAAACGAAATGGCGCATTTTTTGTGAAAACATGAGCAGGGTATTTTATTATCCTTTATTTGTTTTATCTTTAATTTGGTTTCAAGAGTATTATTTATATATATTAGCTGCGTTTGCATTAAGAATGATAATTCAATTAACCATTTATAAAGTTGCCATGAAGCGTTTGAATGAAAAATATTTATTATTACCTTCGCTTTTTTATGATTTTATAATGCCTTATTTGAGTTTTTCGTTCGTATTGGCAAACTATTTTACAACAAAAAGAAAATGGAAGTAAATCCTAATCTTTCGGAAAAGGCCCGTTATGACTATAGATTAGTCCAACTTGCTGCCAATGGCGACGAAAAAGCATATGCTGAGCTTTTGGGACGCTACAAGGACGCCATTTATTATATGCTTTTAAAAATGGTTAACAATAAAAGTGATGCAGAAGATTTAACCATCGAAGCATTTGGTAAAGCTTTTAAAAACATTAAACAATATACTCCTAATTTTGCATTCAGCACCTGGCTTTTCAAAATAGCAACAAACAACTGTATCGACTTTATCAGAAAGAAAAAGGCTAATTTAATATCACTGGATCAGACGGGCGACGATCAGGAAGGTTTTGGAACACCTTTGCAGTCAAACTCACCCGATCCGGAAGAAGATATGATTAAAAGCCAGAGAATTGATTTAATGCGTAATGTGGTTGATAAATTAAAACCTCGTTACAAAAAATTGGTTGAACTGCGCTATTTCAAAGAATATTCTTACGAAGAAATTGCAAAAGAGCTCGATCTTCCCATCGGTACAGTAAAAGCTCAACTCTTCAGAGCCAGAGAATTACTTTTTAATATCTTAAAGAATACTAATCCACATCTTAAATAAGCCTGTTTATGGAATTAATATATAAATACTTTCCCGGATTATCGGAAAAGCAATACAGGCAATTTAAATTATTACAGAATTTATACGAAAACTGGAACGGCAAAATCAATGTAATCTCCAGAAAAGATTTGGATCATCTATACGAACGTCATATTCTGCATTCATTAGCCATTGCCAAAGTAATCCGTTTTAAAAACAACACAAGCATTCTGGATGTAGGAACAGGCGGTGGATTCCCGGGAATTCCGCTGGCAATTTTATTCCCCGATTCACAATTTCATTTAGTAGACTCGATCGGAAAAAAGATTAAAGTAGTTAACGAAGTTGCTCTGGGCGTTGGATTAACCAACCTGACATCGGAACAAATAAGAGTAGAAAAAATAAAATCAAGTTATGATTTTGTTGTAAGCAGAGCAGTAACAGCTTTCCCTACATTCTACAACTGGGTTCGTACAAAAATTAAGAACAACTCAGCCAACGAATTAAAAAATGGTATTTTATATTTAAAAGGAGGCGAATTAAGTGAAGAATTAAAGAATTTTGAGACAAAAATTATTAGTTATAATATATCTGAATTCTTTACGGAATCGTTCTTTGAGACAAAAAAAGTAATATATCTTCCAATTTAATTAAATAATAATACCGATTTCTTTTTGCAGGAAAGAAAAAAACATTATTTTTGCAGTTCCAAAAGAAAAAGTAAAACATTTGTAAAAATATTTTGAGATGAAAAGAACATTTCAGCCATCGAACAGAAAGAGAAAGAACAAGCACGGATTCAGAGAAAGAATGGCATCTGTGAACGGTAGAAAAGTATTAGCTGCTCGTAGAGCAAAAGGTAGAAAAAAATTAACCGTTTCCGACGAGTTTAATTCGAAGAAGTAATTTAAAACTCATCATAATCGTATTAGAAGTTAAGATTAAATATTTAATCTTAACTTTTTTTATTTACTTACTCAAACTTTACACCGAATTCCTTGTTACTTTTACTATAAAAGAGCTAAAAAATCTTTTATTTTTGCACAAACTAATATCACAAAATTTTGATTACAGAATTACAAGGATTTAAAGATTTTTCGAATCAACACCAGGAAATAATCTTAAAGGTAAAAGAAAACGAAAGACTTTCTGTTGATGAAGGTATTGAGCTGTTTAATTTCGACCTCGGCGTTTTGGGAATAATGGCCAATTTTGTTAATTATCGAAAAAACCAGGATAAAGTATACTTTAACAAAAATATCCACATTGAGCCAACGAATATTTGTATTTACGATTGTAAATTTTGTTCGTATCATCGAAAGATAAATCAGGATGGCAGTTGGGAATACTCCATTGATGATATTTTAACGAAAGTTAAAACTTACCAGGATAAAGATTTAACCGAGATTCATATTGTAGGAGGCGTACATCCCAATCGCGATTTACACTACTACGGACGAATGATTCAGGAAATAAAGAAAATTCTTCCGAAAGTTCACATCAAAGCTTTTACAGCTGTAGAACTGGAATTTATGATTAAGAAAGCTCATATGAGCGTGGAAGAAGGATTGCAAAAATTAAAGGAATATGGCCTGGACAGCGTTCCCGGTGGTGGGGCCGAAATATTCGATCCAGCAATTAGAAAACAAGTTTGTCATGAAAAATCAACAGCCGAACAGTGGCTGGCCATGCACGAAGCTGTTCATAAAACCGGAATGTATTCGAATGCAACCATATTGTACGGACACCTGGAAAATAAGAAACAAAGGATAGAACACCTGGAGCTAATTCGCCAACTGCAAGATAAAACCAAGGGGTTTAACACTTTTATACCATTAAAATACAAAAAAGCAAACAATTCACTTTCGCATTTGGGAGAAGTAAATACACTGGAAGATTTAAAAATGTTTGCTGCATCGAGAATCTTTTTAGATAATTTCAATCACATAAAAGCTTACTGGCCTATGCTGGGGAAAGATATTTCGCAAATAGCGCTTTCCTTCGGAGTAGATGATATTGATGGAACCATTGACGACTCTACAAAAATATATTCGATGGCCGGCGCAAAAGATCAAAAACCCGGTATGAGCACAATTGAACTGGTTGAATTAATTAAAATGACCGGAAAAAAACCTGTTGAGAGAGATACTGTATACAACGTAATTAAACAGTACTAAATTAAATTTACTACTCATTTAATTTTAGTATATGCTTACATAATTTTATATTTGTCTCACCGTTAACTATATTGATAATTTATAGCTAAACCACAATGACCCTATTCAAATTTCTTACAAGTAAAAAATTTTTGAAACAACTGTTGATTGCAATTGCAGGTTTAAGTCTGCTATTAATATTTACTTTTCTGTTGCTAAAATTATATACACATCACGGACAAGAACTATCGGTACCAAGCTTTTATGGATTAACACTTAACGAAGCAGAAACACAGGCTAAGAAAAGCAAAATGCGAATTGAAGTAATCGATTCTGTTTTTAATAATAACCGGCCCAAAGGAACCATTATTGAACAAAATCCTGCAACCGGATCAAAAGTTAAAAAGAACCGTCGGATTTTTTTGGTAATCAACGCACTGAGTCCCGAGAAAGTACAAATGCCAAATATTGTTGGTGTTTCGCATCGCCAGGCAGAAGCCATGTTAAAAAATGTTGGATTAGAAATCGGAAGACTTATACATGTTCCTGATATAGCCGTAAACAATGTGTTAAAACAAAGATACCAGGGAGAAGAAATAACAACCGGAGCTTTAGTTCCGAAAGGATCAAAAATTGATTTGGTTTTAGGCATGGGATTAAGCAATCAAACCACATCGGTTCCTGACCTGAATCATTACACATTGGAAGATGCCAAAAACAGAATTTTAAGATCCGCTTTAAATACAGGAGCCATTATTTATGATGAATCCATTGTTGACGGAGTAGATTCTATTGAAGCCAAAGTATGGAGACAATACCCATCGTATAAAGAAAATAAAAGAATTCGTTTAGGATCAACCATTGATCTTTGGGTAACGGTTGATTCAACCATTCTTTATCCCGAACTATTTACAGCAGACACATTAGAAACAGAAACCGACTCTATCTTTTAAAAACATCATTTGAAAAAAATAATTCTAAATATCATCATCATTTTTCTTTTTGCGGGTAACTTAATTACTTTGCACGGTCAAGAGCATCTATCGGGATTACAAATAAATCCTGAACTACAAAATCTGGAGCCCGGTAGAGCATTCAAATCCTTAAGAAAATCTGCAAAAGCGGTCTTAGATTTACCTTTTATCGACGACTTTGCCAAAACAACAACATACCCCGATCCGGAATTATGGATGGATAGCCTTGCTTTTGTAAACATCACCTATTCTGTTGAGCCACCAAGTATTGGAGTTGCCACCTTAGATGCAATTAATGCAAACGGGAATATATACTCCAACGCAAGTAATGATGCATTCGCGGCCGACACATTAACTTCCCGGATCATCAACTTAAATTACCCTGGCGATAATACCATATTTCTAAGCTTCTTCTATCAGCCCGGAGGATTAGGTGATACACCTGAAAAAAATGATTCGCTCCTGTTAGAGTTCTATTCAGAAAATTTAAAAACCTGGATAAAAGTATGGAGTGCAAGTTTTAGTGCAAAAGACTCATTATTAAAAGAGTATTATAGTTTCGATGATACAAGCATTAACATAAAAGGAGACACCCTAACCGATTTAAAAACTGTTTTTCAGCAAGTAATTGTTCCAGTGCAGGGAGAAAACTTTTTAAATGATACCTTTCAGTTTCGGTTCAGAAATTATGCCAGTTTATCCGTTGAAACAGATTATGAAGGAATGACAAGTAATTCTGATCATTGGAATCTCGATTTTATTCGACTGGATAAAAACCGGAGCATCAACGACACCATCATTAATGATATTACGATCAATCAACCAATGCACTCCTTGCTAAACGATTACGAGGCAATTCCCTGGCATCACTATGGTGTAATTTATTCCGATGCCATGATTGATACAATTTCTGTATTTTGTAAAAACCTTAGCGATATACAGCAAAGTTCAATTAGTAGATATGAAATAACAGATACAAAAGGTCTTTATTCACCAATTGTATTAACTGGTAACAACGACATTAGCCTGGCCCCGTTTCAATATGCAAGTTTTTCAAGACTCTTATTAGATTATACATTCCCATATAATATAAATATTGATTCAATTGTTTTTAAAATAAAAGGATATTTAGAACCTGCTACAGTTAGCGATTCTGTATATAATTGGAATGACACAACCACCTTCTATCAAAAATTTTTCAATTACTATGCCTTCGATGATGGAACCGCTGAAAATGGTTACGGCATAGTCGGATTAGGAACCGAAAATGCAATGGTTTCCATGCAGTTCGATTCGTACATTGAAGATACACTGCGTGGAGTTCAGCTTTACTTTAATAATCTTGCTAACAACTCGCAAACCAAATATTTTAAAATACATGTTTGGGATGATAATAACGGAAAACCCGGAAATATTATCTATACTTTGGAGAATCAGGTGGTACCAAAAAATAATCAACTGAATAAATTTGTATTGTTTTTGTTTGATGAAGAAATAATCGTACGTAACAAATTTTATATCGGATGGCAAAAACAAAATTCACCCGACATGTTAAACGTGGGATACGATGTAAACCGAAACAATAAAGATAAGCTATTCTACAATTTCACGAACCAGTGGAAGCAATCTGAATTTGATGGAACCGTAATGCTCAGGCCAATGTTTGGGCACGAAATAAATACCATTACAAGTGCTAAAAAAATCAAAAGAGATCTTCGGTATAATGTATTCCCGAATCCGGCTAACGATTATTTGCAAATAGAGATCGATCAAAATAATTATTCTAACTACCAGTACAGCATATTCGATTCTTTTGGCAGGATTCATAAAACCGGGTACTTAAACAATGCTCCGATAAATATTTCAAATCTCGACTCCGGTATTTATTTTATAAAGGTGAACTCCGAAAATGGAGAAAACAGCACAAAAAAAATTATAGTAATACATTAAGCAAGGTGTTTAAATGAAAGCAGAAGAGTTAAACGAAAACGAAGACCAGGAGTTATTTGAGCACTATAGAATAGAAGTTGATCCCGGACAAAAACCTTTACGCATCGATAAGTTTTTAGCAAACAGAATCGAAAATGCCTCTCGTTCGAAAATACAAAGCGCTGCCGATGCCGAAAACATTTTAGTAAACGAAAGACCTGTTAAATCAAATTATAAGATAAAACCCAATGATATAATTTCTATTGTCATGGCTTATCCGCCAAGAGAGATAGAACTTATACCAGAAAACATCCCGATCAATATCATCTACGAAGATGATGAATTAGCCGTTGTAAACAAAGAACCCGGCATGGTGGTTCATCCATCGTATGGCCATTACCAGGGAACTTTGGTAAATGCAATGATGTATCATTTTAAAGATTTGCCATTATTTAACTCGGGCGAAATGCGCCCCGGCCTGGTGCACCGAATCGATAAAAACACATCGGGCTTACTGGTTATAGCCAAAACGGAACAGGCTCTTAATAAACTTGCCAAACAATTTTTTGATAAAACATCTGAACGAAGATATATTGCATTGGTTTGGGGAACTTTTAAAGAAAAAGAAGGTACAATAACCGGCCATATTGGTAGAAACATTCGCAACCGAAAAATAATGCAGGTTTTCCCGGATGGTTCGCAAGGAAAACATGCGGTAACTCATTACAAAGTAATTGAAGAGCTCGGTTACATTACAATGGTAGAGTGCAAATTAGAAACCGGAAGAACACATCAAATCAGGGCTCATTTCCAACACATTGGCCATCCGTTATTCAACGATTTCGAGTATGGTGGTGATCAAATATTAAAAGGAACTACATTTACAAAATACAAACAATTTGTTTTAAATTGCTTTCAGATCTTACCACGGCAGGCATTACATGCAAAGACATTAGGGTTTGCACATCCCAAAACAGGTAAATTTATGCAGTTTAACTCCGATCTTCCAAACGACATGGTCGAAGTTATTGAGAAGTGGCGCAGGTATTTATCCGGAAGAGAGATTACGGAGTAGAAATTACAAATTTTAATCTAATAAATATTATTCGTAATTTGGGGTTTTTAAGCCGGACTCCAGAATTAGACCACAATATTTGCCAAGGAATAGTTTTAAAACTCCGGGATAAAAAATATAATACAGAATTATTAGTAAATACAAACCAGAACTGCAATAAATAACTTATTATGAACAAATTAACTCTATCTATCCTATTTCTATTTTTTAGCATCTCATCAATTGTTTATTCTCAAACAATCGGGCCTGAAAAAGGAACCTTGCTAATTATAGGAGGGCATGCACAAGATGAGCTTTTTATTCCGATTTTTAAAGAACTCGCCGGTGGCGATTCCGCCGAAATCGTGATCATCCCAACAGCACGAGATGATGAAAGTATTAATAAAGATCCCGATTTCTCTTCCTTGCGATCGCGTTTTGAGAAATATAACTTTAAAAAAATCAGTATTCTGCACACCCGAGATTCGGTAGAAGCAAACATGCCTGGTTTTGTAGAAAATTTAAGCAAAGCCAGCGGTGTATGGATACAAGGTGGACGACAGTGGCGATTAGCCGACTCATACCTGAACACACTTAGCCACCTGGAGTTGTTTGGTGTTCTTCATCGAAATGGAGTAATTGCAGGGACATCTGCCGGTGCTACTATCCAAGGTTCATACTTGGTGCGTGGCGACACAAAAGCCAATATTATTATGATGGGAGATCATGAAGAAGGGTTTTCGTTTATCAAGAACATTGCCATCGATCAGCATCTAATTGCACGAAACAGGCACTTTGATCTTTTCGAAGTTATTAATAAAAAACCAGAGTTACTGGGTATAGGATTAGACGAAAATACTGCAATTATTGTAAATGGCAATCAGTTTGAAGTGGTTGGTGAACATTATGTTGCTATTTACGATGGCACCCGATGGTCCGAAGAAAGAGATACGATTATACCCTTAAACAATACCAATGAATTTTATTTCTTAAAAGCCAAACAAAAATACGATCTGTTTCATCGAAAAGTTATAAAATAACATCCTTAACCCGCATAATATGAGTTATATTGCAAATACTTGCAACTCCATAACTCTCCGCCTTAATTAACATGAGTTAAACGTTCGTTTATCATTAAAATAAGAGCGTTCGTCATAACGTTTAAACAATTTAAAAATTCGCACGTAATCAACCATAAACAAAGTTATTTAGAACGTTATTTAAGCTTATTGAAATGACCGATCGAAACCTGAGAAAATTAGATGATGAAGTATGGAAAGAAATTCCATTTGCTGATAAAAAATACGAAGTAAGCAATTACGGCCGCGTAAAAAGTTATTGTTATAACAAAACCGAAGGGAAAATTCTTAGGCCTGGTTTAACAAAAGGATTCCATACCGTAACTTTTAAAACCGAAGGCAAAAAGAAAACTTTCTTGGTACATAAATTAGTTGCCATGGTGTTTATCGAAAAAGAAAGTGATGATCAAACCATTGCTATACATCTCGACTGGAATAAAAAAAATAATTATTTCAAAAACATTAAATGGGTAACGCGCGAGGCGGCTTATGAAAGAATAATGCCTCGTTTACAGGAAATCAATAAAATTAAAAATAAAGGAATTGTTCGCAACTCGAAACTGAAACCCGAAGATGTTAAGGTTTTAAAAGGAATGTTAGAAAAGGGTGTAAAGCAAAATGTTATTGCAAAATTATTTTCGATTAGCGAAATGCAAGTCACAAGAATTAAACGCGGGGAAAACTGGGGAAAAATAAAAACCGCAGCTAGTTAAAACCACAACGATTATCTGCAGAACAAAGGCTACATCAATTTGGTGTAGCTTTTTTTTTATAATTTTAAGTGTATTTTGATTTTGGCAAACAATTTGTATAGTGATCTGAGAAACAAAAAAACATGATCAAAATGAAAAGAATAATTTTATTTACTTCGATACTGCTTTTTGCGTTTACATTTTTAAATGCACAAAGTGATAATACAAAGGATATTGAAACTTTATTTGAAAGACCATCTAAAATTCGTGGATACATCGGACCAATTACCAACATCACAACACTCGACGGTGAAACAGCATACATGAGTGGTGTACATGCCGCCGGAATCTTTAACGATCATCTTGTTCTTGGTTTTTATAACATGGATATAGAAAACAATGTGTGGTCGAACAAAGATAACTACATTGGCTCCACCATCGATTTTGAACACAAAGGACTTTGGTTGGGATATATTTTTATGCCAAAAAGCTTAATCCACTTTAACACCAATGTGCAACTGGGTAAAGGAAATCTTGAAATTTATGATAACATCATGGATCAATGGATTTTGGACGATATGGTATTTGTTGTAACACCAAGTATCGAAGCTGAGTTGAACATTACCCGGTTTTTACGCATTGGAATTGGTGCAAACTACCAGTTTACTATGGACGTAGATAAATTCGCGAACTACAGCGATGATGATTTTTCAAATTTTGGCGGATTTGTAACTTTCAAATTCGGATGGTTTAAATAAGTATTTTTGCAGTAATCTTTCATAATGAACTAAGGTTCAACCATAAAGAGAGTTAATTAACTCTCTTTATTATTTTATGTAAAATATTATTGATAAGATTCTATATCCATATAATCAGAAATCTTATTTTTGATAGATATTTAATGAACTAATCTTTTATGAAAAGAAATATTGCCATTGTAGCAGGAGGAGATTCATCGGAATACATTGTTTCAATTAATAGTGCAAATCAAATTGCAAAATGGATTGACAAAGAAAAATTCGAAGTTTATACTGTTGTTGCAAAAGGAACAGACTGGTATGTTAAAAGCGATCTGGTTTGCGATTTAATAGTTAATAAAGATGATTTTAGCTTTAGCTTAAACAACCAGAAAACCAAATTCGATTGTGCATTGATAACCATCCATGGCACTCCGGGCGAAGACGGAAAAATGCAGGGGTATTTCGATACTTTAAAAATACCTTATACCACATCGAATACACTTGCATCTGCTCTTACCTTTAATAAGATTTTCAGCAAAAACTACTTAAAACTTTTTAATATACCTGTAGCCGAATTTATTACCTTAAAAAAAGGGCAAACCATTGATGCCAATAGCATCATCGAAAAAACAGGATTGCCTTGCTTTGTTAAACCAAATTGTGGTGGTTCAAGCTTTGGCATTACCAAAGTAAAAGAAAAAGAAGAATTAAAAAAGGCTATTGATGAAGCACTTAAAGAAGATTCGGAAGTAATTATTGAAGAATTTCTTGAGGGAACTGAATTAACTTGTGGTTTAATTAAAACTAATAAAAAAACACTGGTGTTCCCTCTTACAGAAATTGTTAGTAAGAACGAATTTTTCGACTACGAAGCCAAATATAATGGGATGGCCGATGAAATTACACCTGCCCGAATCGATGATAAATTAACAAAACAAGTGCAAGATCTTTCATCACAGATTTATGATATTTTTCAATTAAATGGTATTGTTCGTATCGATTACATTTACACCAGAAATAAGCTTTACTTTATGGAAGCCAACACTGTTCCGGGCATGAGTGCCGCCAGCATTGTTCCTCAGCAGGTAGAAGCAATGGGCTTAAACATGAAGGATATTTTTACCTTAGCCATTGAAGACGCTTTTGAAAGGAGCGAATAATGAAAGTTCACAACACCGCTTGTCCAAGAAACTGTTATAGCACATGCTCTTTTAAAGTATGGATTGATCAAGGGAAAGTCGTAAAAATTGATCCGCAAGCTTTAAATAAAGCTACGCCCGAAGGTATTTGTTTGAAAGGATTAAGCTATGTGGAAAGAGTAAACTCGCCTAAAAGAATATTACACCCCTTAAAAAAGGTAAACGGAAAATTTATTCAAATATCGTGGGAAGAAGCGATCAATGAAATTACCGAAAAACTAATTTATTATAAAAAAGAATTCTCCCCGCAATCCATCTTATTTTATTATGCCAGTGGCATGTCAGGACTACTAAACGGAGTAAGCTCCAATTTCTGGAAAATGTTTGGTGGTGCTACAACGGTTTACGGAAACCTATGCTGGCCTGCGGGTTTGGAAGCAACACGATTAACTTTTGGAGAAAATAAACACAATGCGCCATGGGATCTTGAAAATGCCCGCTTGATAGTAGTTTGGGGTAAAAATCCTGCTGAGTCGAATATTCAACAAATGATTCCGATTGAAAAAGCCCAACAAAAAGGAGCCAAACTGATGGTTATAGATCCACGACGAACGGCCTCATCGGAACGTGCAGATTTATTGGCACAACCCATTCCGGGTACCGACGGAATCCTCGCATTAGCAATTGCAAAAATTATTATCGAAAATAATTGGATTGATCAGGAATTTATTGAAAAGTATGTTTTAGGGTTTAATGAATTCAAAGAATCGGTACTAAAAATAAATATCGAAGAAGCCAGTAACGAGAGTGGAGTTAAAGTAGAGTTTATTGAGAAACTGGCAAAGTCGATTGGTACAATCCGGCCCATGACATTGATTCCCGGATATGGAATGCAGCGCTACAGCAACGGTGGACAAACAACGCGTTGCTTAATGGCCTTATCAATAATTACAGGAAATATTGGTAAACCAGGAGCCTGTTGGCATTATGCCGATTTACAAGGCGATATTTTTAGCGAAGTAAAAGAACCGGAAAATTATTATCCACCCGAAAAACCTGATGGAATTTTTCGAAAAACGATTGCAACCGCCCGATTAGGAGAAGATATGCTGCGTTTAAGTAATCCGGAATTAAAAATGGCCTGGGTAGAGCGCGGAAATCCGGTGTCGCAAAATCCTGATAGCAACAAAGTAAAAGAAGCATTTCGCAAATTGGAGTTCAGAGTAGTAGTAGAACAATTTATGACCGACACTGCTCGCGAAGCAGATATTGTTTTGCCGGCTAAAACCATGTTCGAACAATCGGATATTATTTCGTCGTATTGGAATCCTTATGTTCAGTTACGTCAAAAAGTGATTGAACCCATGGGTGAAGTAAAACCCGAAACGGAAATTTATTATTTGTTAGCCAAAAAACTTGGATTTAGCGATACCGAAATTTCAAAGAATATCCCCTATCCTTCTGATGAATCGATAGAAGAATGGTTAACAAAACAACTGGAGCCATTCCCGGAAATAAGCCTTGAAAAGCTAAAGCAAGGCCCTGTATTATCTCCTGTTGCGCAAGAAGTAGCTTTTTCAGATTACATATTCAACACCCCTTCGGGAAAAATTGAACTTTACTCAGAAACAGCAAAACAAAAATGGAGCGTTAATCCTTTGCCAAGCTACGAAGCCACAATCGAAGGGAAACATCAGAATAGCAAATATACATTCAATTTAATGTCGCCGAATACCAAAAACAGAATCCATTCGCAATTTGGAAACCTGGAAAGCATTAAAGCAATTGATCCGGAACCTTTGGCAACCATAAGCCTTAGCGATGCGCAAAAAAAAGGAATTCAGGAAAACGATTTTATTCGTGTTTTTAATGATCGGGGGGAATTAAAGATCAAAGTAAAAATTGACGCAAGTTTACGTCCCGGAAATATTGTAATTGTAAACGGTTATTGGCACGAAGAAGGCGCTTGCCCAAACATGCTTTCGAAAGGCAGAGAAACAGATATGGGACACGGAACCGCGTTTCATGATAATATGGTTGATTTTGAAAAACGGAATTGATGGAGAAAAATATTTTCATATTCGACTATAATAAATGTGTGGGTTGCCATGCATGTGTTGTGGCTTGCATGAACGAAAATGGTTTTCAATCACCTGATTTATGGAGAAATATTCATGATTCAAACCCGAATCACAAACCCGATCTACCTTTATTCTATTTGTCACTGGCGTGTAATCATTGCGATGATGCACCCTGCTTAAAGAACTGCCCCGCAAAAGCCTATTCACGTGATGAAAAAACAGGCGCCATCATTCATCACCCCGAAAAGTGCATTGGTTGCCAGTATTGCACCTGGGCTTGCCCGTATGATGCACCAAAGTTTAACGCGAAAGAAGGGATTATAGAAAAATGTACATTCTGTAATCATCGAATTGAAGAAAACCTTAAACCGGCCTGTGCGAATTTATGCCCGACAGGAGCATTAGATTTTGTAAAAATGGAATTTACAAAAGAAGAATCACTTGAGTCGAGTCCGGTTCCGGTAAAAGTAGGTTCGAGTTTAAAAATCGAGAAACTAAGAAATACGAAAGGCCCTGAAATAGATTCGGAACTTTTTGCAGATCAGGATAAATCCTATTTACCAAAACACAGCAAACCGAAGATTACAGCACAAAAAGAATGGCCTTTACTAATTTTTACCTTAGTGTGTACTTTTGCTGTTAGTATTTATTCGGCTATGGAAGTTGAAAAATTTAATAGTATTTATAAAATATCGTTCATAGGGTCAGGTGTTCTGGGATTTTTTCTTAGTACGTTGCATTTGGGCAAAAAGCTCAGAGCATGGCGATCGGTTTTGCACATAAAAAGTTCGTGGTTAAGCAGGGAAATTGTACTATTTAGCCTTTTCTATGTTTTGGTTTTTATTGATTTTTATGTTGTTAGCATTCCCAAATTAGTTCCCATCATAATAGGAGCTTTATTATTATTCTCGATAGATATGCTCTACATGTTGGCTACATGGAAATGGAAAATAAAAATCCATTCGGCAAATACAATCCTTATTTTTTTAACTCTTGTCAGTATTTTATCAGGACTCAAACTTGCATTTGTTTTTTTAATCTCGTTTCGATTAACCATCTACATTTATAGAAAATATCGTTTAGGAAATAAAAATCTGTTGTTATCCATCATCAGAATTACCCTGGCAATAACAAGTGTTTATTTAAGCTTTACCATGCCCGAAATTACTTACGCTTTGATTCCTTTTACCTTGGGTGAGCTTACTGACAGGATCGAGTTTTATAAAGAATTAAAAGTACCAGAACCAAAAATTGAAATAAGTAAATAATGATGTTAAAAAGAAAAGATCATGAACAGCCTTTGGCTATAGAAAAGTGGGGTTGGCGTTATCATCACATTGGTATTCCAACCAAAGAAAAAATTCAAGATGAAAGATATATTCCACATTTAAAATTCTCGGTTGGTGGATTTGATACCAGTCCTTTCGGAATAGAATGGATGCGATTTGATAATGACAGTCCGTTTGATGAACTGATAAAAACCTTACCACACATTGCTTTTGAAGTGGATAATCTGGAAGAAGCACTTTCGCGTGCCGATTTCCGGATTTTAAACCAAACCAATGCGCCATCGGAAGGAGTTCGAGTGGCAATGATTGAGCATAATGGTGCGCCTATTGAGTTGATTGAATTTACCAATAAAAAACTATAAATCCACTCAGCAATATCACTAAAAGTCAATCTCCACTTCGAAGGTTTTAATAACCTGAACCATTCCTTTTTGCAAAGCTCCTAAAACACTTGCTTCGTAAATATCTTTCTCGGTCCAGCCAAGCGTTTTTAATTCTACTATTCTATCTTTTGTATGTTCAATTTTATCAAACATCTGATCTAAAACAAAACAAACCAAGGTTTTATTTTTATCATCCAAATTTATATTCCTATAATCGTTTTTTGCTGCAACGAGATCGCTTTCTGGCACACCCAAATATTTTAAAAGGGCCGATTGGAATCGAACACAATATTCGCCACCAGCAATATTAGAAATTAATAGTCGGATATACGAAACCACAACAGGGTTAAAACTTTTATGGTTTGAATAATGATTAAGAACACTCATGATTTTTCCGAACATTTCAGGGCTCGCAGTATGGAACTGAATCACGTTGGGAACAAATTTCATTTTTTCTTCGATGCTTTTGTATAATTCAGCAAGCTGTCCTGTTGCTTCTTCTCTTTTTATATAGTTAATTAATGCCATATTTTTATTATTTGATTATTAATTACTTTACAAATCTAAGTATATCAATTAAAAATAACATTTGGCTTTATTGACATTATACCATGTTGATTTTGCCATATTTAATAATTACATTTACAACAAAAATGAAGGTTGGAATTTTAATATATAATAATTGCTCGCTGTGGGCAGTTTCCGGAGCTACCGAGATTCTTTTACGTGCTAACAGGGCACAAAAACATTACTATCCAAATACCTTAAAAAAACATTTCCATATTGATTATGTTTCGGCCGGTAAAGAAGAGATAAAAACCCACTATCAGTTTCCGATTCAAACCAATACAAGCATATTTGAGAATAAAACATATGACATTGTCTATATCCCGGGTACTGATACGAACCCATTGGCGGCATTAAAAGAGAATAATGAAGCCATAGAATGGATACACAAACAACACGAGCTTAATGCCCTTATTATTAGCAATTGTACGGGAAGCTTTTTTATTGCCAGCAGCGGGATTATCAACAATAAAGTGGCCACAACCCATTGGTTTATGGCCGGCCTTTTTGAAAAATCATATCCTGATATTCAACTAAATTCTAATAAACTAATTGTAGATAACGGCCAAACAATTTTAAGCGGTGGAGCCAGCAGCTTCCAGAACTTAATGATTTACATCATTGAAAAATTCATGGGACACCAGATAGCTTTAGGCGTATCGAAATTATATCTAATAGACATGAATAAAGGAAATCAGCTTACATATTCTATTTTAAATATGCAAAAGGAACATAATGACCAATCCATATTAAAAGCACAAGAATATATTGAAGCTAACATTACTGCGAAACTAAATTTAAACGACATATCAAACGAAGTTTCGCTAAGTAAGAGAACACTGCTTAGAAGATTTAAACAGGCTACCGGAGTAACCCCATTGGTGTACATTCAAAAGTTAAAAGTTGAAAAAGCAAAACATATACTCGAGACAGAGAATAAATTATTTGAAGAAGTCGTTTTTGATATTGGCTACGAAGATGCGAATGCTTTCCGAAAATTATTTGTAAAACATACCGGAATTACTCCCAGCGTATACAAAAAAAGATTTAACATGTATTTGGTTAATTAAAAAATCCCGGCACAAAAATGCCGGGATTTAGTTCTATGATTGCTTGTTTTATTTTAGTGGTTCAAAAGTAAATTCACCCTCTCGGTATTCTTCAATTGGGGCACAAGAACAAATTAAGTTTCTGTCGCCATATCCATCATCAATTCTACTAACCGATGGCCAGAATTTATTTTCGCGAACCCAATCCAATGGGAAAGCAGCTTTTTCGCGGGCATAAGGCCTGTCCCAACTATCAGAAACGGCCACTTCCTGAGTGTGTGGTGCGTTTCTAAGTACATTATTTTCGGCATCCGCTTTACCATCTTTCACTTCAACAATCTCATTATAAATAGAAAGCATGGCTTCAACGAAACGATCCAGTTCTTGTAAGGATTCACTTTCGGTTGGTTCAACCATTAATGTTCCATGAACCGGGAACGATAATGTTGGCGCATGGAATCCATAATCCATCAATCGCTTGGCAATATCTGCTTCGGTAATATTTGCCATTGCCTTAAAATTTCGACACTCAACAATCATTTCGTGTGCAACATATCCGGTTTCGCCGCTATAAAGTATATCATAACTTCCTTTTAGCGATGCAGCCAAATAATTTGCATTTAGAATGGCCATTTTTGCTGCTTTTGTTAAACCTTCGCCGCCCATCATTTTAATAAATGCGTGCGATATGGTTAGAACACTGGCACTGCCCCATGGAGCTGCAGCAACTGCCTTAACTGCTTTTTCGCCACCTGTTTTAATTACAGGGTTCGATGGTAAATATGGTTTCAGTTTTTCGTTTACACCAATCGGGCCAACACCTGGTCCACCACCACCGTGTGGTATGGCGAAAGTTTTATGTAGATTTAAGTGACAAACATCGGCTCCAATACTTGCAGGATTTGTTAATCCAAGTTGAGCATTCATATTTGCACCATCCATATATACTAAACCACCATTATCGTGAACGATTTTGTTCATTTCTTTAATCTGGCTTTCGAAAACACCATGCGTGGAAGGATATGTCACCATCCAGGCTGCTAGATTGTCTTTATGTTCTTCTGCTTTTTTACGTAAATCTTCGATATCGATATTTCCGTTATCGTCGCATTCAACCACTACCACTTTCATTCCTGCCATTACAGCACTTGCCGGATTTGTTCCGTGAGCCGATGAAGGAATTAAAGCAATATTTCTATGCCCTTGTCCGTGCTCAATATGATATTCACGAATAACCATTAAACCTGCATATTCGCCAGCAGCACCCGAATTTGGCTGGAACGAAATGGCTTCGAAACCTGTGATAACTTTTAAGTCTTCTTCCAACTCTTTAAACAGCTGATGATAACCTTCTGCCTGATCAACCGGAGCAAAAGGATGTAATCCGCCAAACTCAGGCCAACTCATTGCAAACATTTCTGTTGATGCATTTAGTTTCATGGTACAGGAACCTAAAGAAATCATCGAATGAGTTAATGAAAAATCCTTACGTTCTAACTTTTTAATATAACGCATCATTTCTGTTTCCGAACGATATCTTTTAAAAGTATCTAAGCTTAAAAATTCGCTTGTACGCTTAAATTTGTCGTTAAAGGCTATCTTTTCTTCAATATGACAAACTGCATCTGTTTTTTTACCAGAAACCTGAGCAAAAACATCAAGCAGATTATTAATATCCTGAATTAAAGTAGTTTCATCGGTACTGATTCCTATCGTGTGATCATCAATATAATTCAGGTTAATTTCCTTCTCCAAGGCTATTTTTCTGATATCGTCGGCTTTTACATCACCTAAATCAACTTTTAATGTATCGAAGAAATTTTCATTTTCTTGTTTAAAGCCCAAGGCTTTTAATTTTTCATTTAAAGTAACAGCCATGTTGTGAATGTGACCGGCTATTCTTTTTAATCCTTCTGGACCATGATAAACGGCATACATTCCGGCCATTGTTGCCAACAAAGCTTGCGCTGTACAAATATTTGAAGTAGCACGCTCCCGTTTAATATGTTGCTCGCGTGTTTGCAATGCCATACGCAATGCAAGCTTATTTTGAGAATCTTTTGATATTCCGATAATACGCCCTGGAATATTTCTTTTGTATTTTTCGGATGTGGCGAAATAACCAGCATGTGGTCCACCATAACCCATTGGAATTCCGAATCGTTGGGTAGATCCTACAACCACATCGGCACCCCACTCACCCGGAGGGGTTAACATCACTAAACTCATGATATCAGCTGCAACAGCAACTGCGGTTTCGTTTGCGTGTGCTTTCTCAACAAATTCCTTATAATCGATAATTTTACCATCAGCAGCAGGATATTGAACCATTGCGCCAAATACTTTATCGTTGAATTCAAGTTCGTTAAATTTGCCTTTCACAATTTCTATTCCCAATGGAACTGCACGTGTTTCTATTACATCGATGGTTTGTGGAAAAACATTCTCGTCAATAAAAAATACATTGGCACCTTCTTTGGCTTGTTTCCTGGGACGTGCATTAAACAACATGATCATAGCTTCTGCTGCTGCAGTTGCTTCATCCAGCAAGGATGCATTGGCCAGCTCCATTCCTGTAAGGTCCATTACAACAGTTTGGAAATTTAACAGAGCTTCTAACCTGCCCTGCGATATTTCGGCCTGATAAGGAGTATAAGAAGTATACCAGCTTGGGTTTTCAAGAATATTTCGCTGAACTACCGCCGGCATAATTGTATCGTAATAGCCTAAACCAATAAACGATTTGTACAATTTATTTTTTGCTGCGATTTTTCGCAGTTTTTGCAAGTATTCAAATTCACTAATCCCTTTACCTAAAGGCATTGGTTTATCAAGCCTTATGGTTTTAGGTACTGTTTTATCGATAAGTTCATCTAAACTTGAAACTCCGATTTTCCCGATCATCTGATCGATTTCCTGATCGCGGGGACCATTGTGACGTTGAACAAAATTATCTAGTGCCATTTTATGTTATGTTAAAAAGTAAATATTTATTTGTTTAATTATTCTTTACCAAAATTATAAATAACTATATTGATATAACATTAAAAATATCATATTATTAAAAACGAAACGTATGTTATAAAACAATAATGCATGCGCAATGTTCAGTCTTATTATTCAATTAATTAAAGAAGGGATTTGAATTTCTTTCCTGCTCAATTGTTGTACTTTCGCCATGCCCCGGATAAACAACAATGTCTCCATTTAGCGTAAACAGTTTCTCTTCAATTCCCTTAACTAAGGTTTCATAATTACCACCGGGTAAATCAGCCCTGCCAATTCCGCCGGCAAATAAAACGTCGCCAGCAAGAAGAAACTTCTCTTTTTCGTTGTATAGTATAATACTTCCGGGCGAATGGCCGGGCACATGAATAACTTTTAGTGTTGTATTTCCAAAGCTGATCTTATCACCTTCTTCAACAAATCGATTTGGAACAGGCGGTTCCTGAACATTAAAACCAAAAGCCAGCGCCATATCGTTTGATCTCTCGAGCAGTGGCATATCTGCCTGATGAGCTATTGAATCTACTCCATATTTTTTTACCAGGTAAGCATTACCCATAATATGATCGATATGACAATGCGTATTCACAATGTACTTAAGATTTAGCTTATGATCCTGAATAAAGCGATCAATTTCCTGAAATTCATGTTCTTCATTACACCCCGCATCAACAATTATACATTCGTTGGTTTCGTCGTATAATAAGAAAGTATTTTCCTGAAAAGGATTGAATACAAATATTTTAATCTTAGTCATATCTGTTTGTGTTATTGTTTACCTTTTAACATAGGAACAAAAGCAAAGTAACCGTGTTCCGTTTCTTTATATTCATCTTCTGCAATTTTATCCACTGCGATCATAACCTGACCCGACGAATTACCCACCGGAATAACCATTCTTCCCCCAACTTTTAATTGCTTTAAAAGCTCTTTAGGAATTTCCGGGGCTCCGGCAGTAATCAAAATCTTATCGAATGGTGCTTTGGCAGGTTGTCCTTTGTAACCATCGCCATAAAAAAAGTATGGTTTGTACCCCATTTCAGTTAACAGAGCTCTGGATTTTAAAAAGAGTTCCCTTTGTCTTTCGATGGTATAAACCTTGGCGCCCAATTCCAACAAAATAGCACATTGATAACCGGAACCGGTTCCGATTTCTAACACCTTATCGTGTTTTTCTATTTCCAGCAATTGTGTTTGAAACGCTACCGTATAAGGTTGCGAAATAGTTTGACCTGCACCAATCGGGAATGCCTGATCGCGATAGGCAAATTCGATAAACCCACTATCCATAAAAAAATGTCGAGGAACTTTGCCAATGGCATGTATAATTCTTTTATCTGTTATTCCTTTTTCTTCAACGGTTTTCGCCAGTTTTTCACGCAAACCCTTATGTCTGTACGAGTCAATCATTTATAAGTGCAGAATGTATCATAAAAATTACAGGCAAATATAATGGAACAAAAAGCAATTATCAAAAATTAAAAGGATATTAAACCCCTGGCAAAAGTAATTGATCTACCAGCTAATTTTTGTAATTACTAATTACAGTAAACAACCACTTCCATTCAATTTGTTATTAACATTAATTAGTTAATAAATTACCTGTTGATTAAGACTCCATTTCAAGCGAAAGGATTAAGTTTGTATATACCTTATGAACAGATAATATGAACCGAGCCATGTTAATGAACTTGACACACACATCATGATAATAAAGAAGCTAGTATTATTCTGTGACGGACAATTGATGCATCATGGCGAGCTGCATCTGACCGCTAAAATCAAAATTATAAACAGATGAATGTAGGATTAATAGGAATAAATTCAGTGCAGGAAGAAGAGCATTTTTTACTAATACAAAATGCCTTACACAAGCACTTAAGTGCGATATACACTCCCAACACAGAAGATGTTATACCTATAAGTAAAAAATACAACATAAGCACATCAGCATCAGCCAGTGATTTATTTAAACAGGTAGACGCCGTTTATTTTGCAAACTCTTTAAAAATAAATTACGATTTTGCTATTAGTGCTTTAAAAAACTCCTGTCATCTTTTTTTAGAAGATATCTCGGAATTATCATCAGATGCCATTAAATTACTATACAAAGTAGCTTTTGAAGCCGGAAAGAAAATCCAGATAAAACTAACCAAATGCTTTACCCCCGAGTACATGGAAGTAAAAGATTGGATTGAAGAACCCCAGCTGGTAGAGATTAATAAAAACTTTCCTTCGTTTTTAAGAGAAAAAGATTATTATTTTGAAATACTTAATAATCTCAATTTTGCAAATCAGAAAATCAACTCGACTATAAAAAAGATATATACTAAAGTTTTGCCATTAAATCATAATCATTATAGTTTAATTCACATAAGTATATCGTACGATAACGGGGCAATAGCCAATATAAAATTAAACAACATAGCCGATGAAGAAGAGAGTGAAGCAAGCTTTTACGAATCGGACAAAAATACGAAAATTGATTTTGTTAAACACTTTTCAGTTAAGCTGCAATTCGATAATGGAAACATCATAAGAAAAGAATATCAAGTTCAAAAGAACTCCGATTTTAATATCGAGATGTTTAACTTCCTGAACTCCTGCAAAAATTTCGACCCCCAAAGCATATCGGAACATCCAACAGAATTAAAAATAATACAAACCACAGAAAACATATTAGAGCAAATTAAGCAAGCGCAAAAATCCTTTTAAAGATTACTGCTGAATATTTTAATTTTTACAACATTTTTATTTTTTTTACGTTTTACAACATACTCTTTTTCGTTAGCCACTTATTTTTAGCGGATGAATAAACGTTTACATACATTAAAATACCTATCGTTTGATTTTATTTCTGCCTTAGTTAGCTGGACCTTATTTTTTATTTATCGAAAAACATACATTGAACCTTTAAAGTTTGGAGAAACGATTCCAATCGAATTTTCTACCAAATACTTTTTAGGAATTAGTATTATTCCTTTCTTCTGGATTTTTATTTACTTTTTAAGTGGTTATTATAAAGATATTTACAGAAAGTCGCGACTTCAGGAGTTAGCACAAACTTTTTTTACCATACTCATAGGATCAACTATTATCTTTTTTACTTCCTTACTAGACGATGAAGTAATTCATTATCAGAATTATTATCGGCTTTTTATTGCTTTGTTTACCATACAATTTGTGCTTACTTATTTTCCACGTGTTTTTATCACATCAATCACCAATAACAGGATTCACAAGCGCAAAATTGGGTTTAATACAATTATAATAGGTGGAAACCGAAAAGCATTGGATATATACCAAAAAATTGAAAACCAACCCGCATCGGCCGGCAACCTGTTCGTAGGTTTTATCTCAATTGTTGAAAAAGATAAATTTTTACTCGAAAAACACCTAAAAAAACTCGGAAGCTTAAAGCAAGTGCGTGAGATAATCGACAAATACAAAATCGAAGAAGTGATTATTGCGCTGGAATCAACCGAGCATAAAGAAATTGAAAAGATTATTAATTATTTGGATGATAAAAATGTGGTTATTAAAGTAATTGCCAGCATGTACGATATTTTAACCGGAAAAGTTAATATGACTCATATTTACAGTACACCTTTGATACAAATATCGCACAGCCTAATGCCAACCTGGCAAGAACAAACCAAGCAAATTATTGATTTTGCCATATCTTTAATTGCACTCATACTTTTTTTGCCTTTAATACTATTTATTACCGTTGGAATAAGAATTAGTTCAAAAGGGCCGGTTTTATATAGTCACGAGCGAATCGGGAAATTTGGTAAGCCTTTTACCCTGTACAAATTTCGGTCGATGTATGTAGATGCAGAAAAAAATGGCCCTGCATTATCGTCAAAAGATGACAATCGGATAACAGCTTTCGGAAAATTCTTACGAAAATCGAAACTCGATGAGCTGCCTAATTTCTGGAATGTATTAAAGGGAGATATGAGTTTGGTTGGCCCTCGCCCCGAACGCAAACATTATATTGATCAGATTGTAGAAAAAGCACCACACTATTTGCACCTACAAAAAGTAAAACCCGGCATAACTTCCTGGGGGCAGGTTAAGTATGGATATGCAGAAAACGTGAATCAAATGATTGAGCGTTTAAAATACGACATACTTTACATTGAAAACATGTCCATTTATGTTGATTTTAAGATAATGATATACACCATCTTAACAATTCTAAAAGGAAAGAATATTTAACTCACTTGTGTTCCTTCTGCTCTTCATGCATAGAGATAACAATTATTTCAAAGCAAACCGATTAAGAACTTTGTAGATTGGCCCTTTGGGAGTTAATATGCTTTCGTACAGTAATACTTCTCCAACATGAATATCACCAAAATCCTGAAATTTCGAATTTTCCAATACAGTTTTTAAATTTGTTTTATCTCGTATAAACTTTATTCTGCCTAGAGTCAGGTGGGGTTTAAACTCCCGTTTATCATTCTTAAATCCAAAGGGTATAATTGCCTGATCTATTCTTGATTTTAAATTCTTAAGCTCATCAGATGCTTCAATCTCTACAAAAACAACTTTAGGATCCGCTAGTGATTTAAACACTCCTATCCCGCTCATTTTTAACTTCAAACTCTTCACATCCGCAAGTTGCTTTTTAATATTTTCAGAAATTGCAGCAATTAAATCCACTTTAGTATCTCCCAAAAAGAACAGAGTAACATGCATATTCCACAAATCGACCCACTTTATTTTTTCATCCTTTAACTCTTGTTGAATATTAAAAACAAGCTCTTGTTTTTGCTTAGAAAGCGGCATTTTTATTGCAATAAATATTCTTTTCATGCTTTTAAAATCTTGAAATCAACACAAATTAAATTTATATTTACAATTAAACAAGATTGAGTAAACCTTAAAATTACTATACAATGAAAAAAATAGCAGTCGTATTATCCGGTAACGGAGTATTTGATGGAGCAGAAATTCATGAAGCCACATTAACGTTATACTCCATAGCAAAACACAATGCTACGTACGAAATTTTTGCACCCAACATCGATCAACACCATGTAATAAACCATATTACAGGTGATGAAATGCAGGAAAAAAGAAATGTTTTGATCGAATCGGCCCGAATTGCGCGAGGCAAAATCGCCGATTTGGCAACTTTTAAACCTAAAGATTTCGATGCATTAATCTTCCCGGGCGGTTTTGGTGTTGCCAAAAACCTTTGCACTTTTGCTTTTGATGGTGTCGATTGCCAGGTAAATAAAGATGTTGAAAAAGCAATCCGTGGAATGGTTGAACAAAAGAAACCTGTTGGAGCCTTATGTATTGCCCCTGTTCTTTTTGCGAAAATTTTAGGCGAAACTGATTTAACTATTGGACAGGATAAAGCAACCGCTGATGCTGTAAAAGCAATGGGAGCAAATCACAAGGAAACTACACATGGAGAAGTAATTATAGACGAAAAATACAAATTAGTAACCACACCTTGTTACATGCTGGATGCAAGCATTGCACAAATTGGAGACGGAGCAAATAACCTGGTAAAAGCCATTATCGAGATGACGTAAATATTTGTGTAGATATCAATAAACCAATTATTTAAAATCTTGATGAATGTTAGGATAAATTTCAATTCCTGACATTCATTTTTTCAATTAGCTGGCATTCGATTGGTAAGCCTTTCTTAATCTTTTTTCGATTCGATCATCGGTTTTAATTTGTCCTGTTTCAATTAAACGAACAACTCGTTCAATTAAAACATCATCACCATAGGGATCGTATTGCGATTTTAAATCGGTGCCAAACAAACGTGCAATAGCCTGCCAAAAGAAAGCAGAAACACTACCACGAAGTTCTTTAAGTAGTTCATACGAAGTATCTCCTGTTTCGCGATCGATAAGTTTTAACAAGATTCTTCCCTGCGTAATGGTAAGCTTTTTCAGTTCATCGCCAAACTCTTTCATCAGCTCATCTTCAACCATTTTAATGTATTTTTTCCTTTCTTTATCGGTTTCAAGTTTTAAAAAGTTAGCTTCCATTTCATCCAGTCGTTCTTTAGCATATTTTGCATACGGATATGCCTTGGAAACATCACGAATTAACTTGCTGTATCGCCGGGATTGCCACCTGTTTTTAAAAACCAGTTCGGGAAATACGACCACTTCTTCAATGGCAACATTTGGAATGGTATCACCATCTACAATAACTGTTCTGGTAACATAAAGTGTATCTTCTTTTGCAGACTCCTGAGCAAAAACATTCATTGTAAGAAATACCAATAATATGAATCCGATCGTTCGCAACTTCATAAATAAAAAATTTACACAACAATATTACGAATGAAAATTCAAATTGTTGTATTACAACTGAAATTAAAACTCAAATTAATTTGTGTTAAGTAATTGTTAATAAATATATTTTATTATTTTAGCAATGTTCAAATTACATTTTTACATTGTAAGTCATTTGAAGAAAATACCCGCTTTTAACCAAAATGAAAAACGAAACGCGAAAATCTGAAATTGATTCCTTAAAATTCAATTATAAATTAGCCTTAAAAGTATCGCAAGAATTATCGCAGGAGATTTTTAAAGAAAATCTTTTTTCAAAAATTCTAACTTTATCTACTAAGGTTTTAAATGCATCAAAAGTAGTATTATTATTAAACGAGGGTAATACACTAAGAATAAAAGCCATACGCACAGAATTAATAAACGAACCCATTATTGTAGACTCAATGCCCTACGAACACTCCAAGGACTTATTACATTCTTCAGTTCATACGGTTTTAAAGAATAATCAAATATTAACACTCAAAAAATCTCACATAAGTTCACCATCGGATATTGAATATCTTGAAAATAATCAGGTGAAATCATTACTATGTGCTCCTATTGTTTACAAAAAAAACCTGCTCGGAATATTGTACATTGAAAATAAGTATGATGAGTTGTTTTTTTCAGAAGACAAGCTCGAGATCATCGAGATTATATTAGATCAGATATCTATTTCAATTAAAAATGCTTTTTTGTATTCGGAGATGGAAAAAAGCCTGATTGACAGGAACCATGAGATTGAGCAACAAATTGAAGAAAACAGAGTTCAGAATGAGCATTTGAAACTTATTAACCGTGATTTAGAAGATAAAAATGCCAAGATCAATCTGCAAAAAAGAGAAATACAGGAACAAGCACGGCAATTGGAAATTAAAAATCAGGAACTTGAAAAATTATACATTGCAGCTCAGAAAACAGACAATTCTATTGTAATAGCTGATGTAGATGGAGAAATTGAATGGGCAAACGAGGGCTTTACACGAATATATGGTTATTCAATTCATGAGTTTATGCTTGAAAAAGGCTTAACCCTTGTTTCAGCAAGTAATAATCCGGAGATTAAAAACATTTTGGATGAAGTAATCTCGTCGAAAAAAGCAATTAGCTACAATTCGAAAGCTTACACAAAAGAAAATAAAACGAAATGGATGCAAACCACCATAACCCCTATTATTGATGATAAAGGAGAAATTTATAAGCTGGTTGCAATTGATTCGGATATTACAAAAATAATTGAAGCAGAAGAAGAAATACTAATTCAAAAAGAAGAAATTGAAGCTCAAAGAGACCTTGAAAATGAGCAAAAGAAACAAATACAGAAACAAAACGAAGAGTTGGAAAAACACCGGACCCAACTTGAAAAAATTGTTGAGCAAAGAACTGCCCAGTTAAAATTTGCTAAAGAAAGAGCAGAAGAATCTGATCGTTTAAAGTCATCGTTTCTGGCAAATATGTCGCACGAAATTCGCACACCCATGAATGCGATTATTGGTTTCTCCGAGCTAATTTCCGATCCGGAGCTAGCTTATGATCAGCGCAAAGAATTAGTTAATCATTTAAATAGTAATTGTAACTCATTATTGCATTTAATTGATGATATTATTGACATTGCAAGAATTGAAGCCGGACAGCTAAGAATATTTAAGCAAGATTGCTTTGTAAACCAAACATTTATTGAGCTATACGAATCGTTTTACGAAACTCATTTGAAAGGAAACCCAAATGTTGAGTTGTTAACCGAAATGGAAACAACAGATCAAGATCTTTCAATACATACCGATCCATACCGCTTTAAACAAATAATGAACAACCTGATTGGCAATGCTTTAAAATTTACAGATCAGGGTTATGTTAAATTTGGATACCACATTGAACCAACCGGTAACGAAGGTTTTATTAGATTTTTTGTGCAAGATACCGGAATCGGATTAAGCAAACAGGAACAAGAAGAAGTTTTTGAACAATTCAGGAAAATTGATGCCAAACAAAAAGATAAACTATATCGTGGTGCCGGATTGGGCCTTGCCATTTCGAAAAACTTAATTAACGAACTGGGTGGTGAAATATGGATTGAATCGGAACCTGGTTTAGGATCAACCTTTTATTTTACATTGCCGTACATTAAAACAAATAAAAAATTCCAACAACTCGAAAGCCCAAGTACAACCTACGATTGGAAAGATAAAACAATTTTAATAGCCGAAGACGAAGATAGTAATATCATGATGATTACGATGCTTCTTCAAAAAACGAATATCAATATTATCCATGTAAAAAATGGGAAAGATGCCATACAAAAATGCAAAGAATTTCGATTCATCAATGTCGTTTTAATGGATATTAAGATGCCTAAAATCAATGGTTTAGATGCCACCAAAGAAATACGTCGTTTTAATAAAGAAATACCCATCATTGCATTTACAGCCTATGCCATGCCGGCCGATCAGGATAAAGCGTACAGGGCAGGCTGTACCGATTTTATCGCAAAACCAATTAAAACAGATATATTACTTCAGAAGCTGGATCATTATTTAAAAATGAATTAACTTTTTGAGAAGTGAATGATTTCTGAGAATAGTTTCTATTTTTGTAAAAACAAGAAATTATGGATAAAAACGATAGAGATTATTCGAATGGTGAAATTACAGTTCATTGGAAACCTTCTGCCTGTGTGCATTCTACCATCTGTTATACTAAATTGCGGGAAGTTTTTGATCCTGTAAAACGCCCATGGGTAAATATGCAAGGATCTTCAACAGAAAAAATAATTGATATTGTAAATCAATGCCCTACAGATGCATTAACTTTTTCGTGGGATAAAAAAAATACACCCGATAAGGTAAATGAGATTACAAAACAAGCAGAAAAAGCTACAAA
>CAYVEW010000011.1:0-49502 GCA_964450375.1 uncultured Bacteroidales bacterium | reverse complement strand
GTCGGGTAAACATAATACAGTCTAACTGCGAGCGGTATAAACCATATTGATTGTACTTAGCACCTTCAAAAGCACCAATTTTATCTTTGTATTTTTCGGCAGCAAAGAAAGTATCCTGTTTATAATGTGCGTTCATAAAGAAATCCTCCATTACGGATTCTTCAACACGCTGAGCTCGTAATTCTCCTCTTTCTTTTTGTACTTCATAACTATATTTGTCGAACTCTTCCTTATTCCAGGGGGTAGGTATTGGAGTTTCTTCATCTACCAGATGCTTCCACTTTAGGTTATCTTTATCAAGTAATGCGGTAACATTTACTTCATAAGGTTCAATATCAATGTTTGGAGCTTCGTATGCAGTCGATGAAGAGTAATATTCATCTGCTAAATCGGCTAAGTGATGCCCCATTTCATGAATCATTAAATATTCAGCAAATTTATTGTCAACAGCATTGGTGGTATATAATTTATAAATTCCACCACCACCATAGGTTTTTTCGTTAATTAGTATGGAAGTAAATTCGTAAGGAGCAGCAGATGCAACATTACGTATGGTTTTATTATCATAGCTTAATACATATCTTTCCGAATCGAAACTGCTATAGTGAGCAGAAAGTGCTGTACGCTTGTGTACTTCCGGATGTGGACGAGAAACACCTGATTCCTGAGATGGTGTTTTTACAGCCCACACATTAATGTCGTTTTTACGCGACTTATAAGGTTCCGCATTTAATAAATATCCGGTAACTCTTTTGGCATCTGCAACGAACTTATCCATTTCGTCAGCTGTATAACCATCGCCAAGAAGAACTAAGTCCAGTTTCTCATTTGGATTACCACTTTCGTGGATGGCAATAACTTCCTCTGTATGCACAATATCGGTGGGGTTTACTAACCTGGATTTTGGATCAACGTTATATGTCCACACAGGTTGGAATTTATTTTGATTATCACGCTTGCTAATTCTTACCGTTACAGGTATTTTTGGCCAGGGGAAACGAACTGTTTCATGAAATGTTCCCCATTCCTTTTTGGCTTCAGGAGTTGATTGCCATTCGCCAAAAATACTTGAAAAACCTCGCGAATAAATCAATGTTTTAGTGTCCTGATCAATTACTTCAAGGAAATAATAACCAAGTTCTAATTCGTCGATTAGATTAGTTAAACTACCATACCATTCGCCATCAGATAAGATTTTATCAGTAGCAAAATGCTCTGTTTCAGAGTTTCCGGTATGAAAATAATCTAGTCGCATGGTTTTGTTTACAAAGTAACTGTCAAACTCAATATTGCCTTTGTTTACCACATCAATTTGAGTAACTACATCCGATGGATGTTTTTCTTTAACTTGTTCTTTTTGTGCAGGGGTACATGCAAATAACATTGCTGTTCCTAACGATAATAGTAATAGTTTTTTCATGGTTTATTTGCTTTTTAGGCTTTAAAGATAATAATTCTATAGCTACACAACGAAATGCGAACTTATTTTTTTATTATATTTAGTGCTCAATACATATAAACCGATTATCGTTATGCATTATAATGTTTCTATTCTTATTGTAATGATTTCCTATATGGCACTTATTATTGCCTGGGGAATATATCAGGGGCGAAAAGTAAAAAACAGTTCAGATTTTGCTATTGCAGGCCGCAATTTGCCCGGATGGGTGGCGGCACTTTCCGAACGTGCTACCGGCGAATCATCATGGGCATTGCTGGGTTTGCCCGGAGCGGCATATGCAACCGGATTATTGGAAATCTGGACTGCAATAGGGTGTGTATTCGGTATTATTTTTGCCTGGATTGTTTTGGCATGGCGTTTACGCGATGAAGCTGCAAAATACGAAACAGATACATTTACCGATTACATAGCGCAAAAACATGGCGAAGTTGGAAAATGGATTCGAATGGTTGGGAGTTTTACCATTGTTTTCTTTTTTTTCTTTTATGTGGGTGCTCAGTTTTTGGGTGGAGGTAAAACACTGGAGAATCTTTTTGGTATCGACCGGGCTCTGGGAATGATAATAGTAGTTGTGCTTGTGGTGCCTTATACTATTTATGGGGGGTTTAGAAGTGTTACATACACCGATGTTATTCAGGCAATCGTTATGATTATTACATTGATTATTGCTCCCATAGCCGGAATTATTTATCTAAAAAATCAACCCGAAGGAGTTTTATATGCATCGTCTATATCAGAAGCTTTAAACAAAGCCGGCGAAAGCTATAGCACATTGATTGGTGGTGCTACTGTGGTGGAAGGTTCGAGACTTTCAAGCTTTTTGACTTCTTTATTCCCCGCTAGTGTAGATTTAGCAAAGGGAGTAGGGGCAGGGGTAATTATTGCCAGTGCATTTTCGTGGTTTTTTGGTTATCTGGGCGGACAGCCGCAGTTAAGTATGCGCTTTATGGCAATTAGTAATACAAAACATGCTAAACAGGCAAGAAATATTGGTGTAGCATGGACAATTATTGCCTATATTGGTGCTTTAATGATTGGTTGGATTGGTATTGCCATATTTGGGCCGGGAGGCTTATCCGATCAGGAAACTGTTATGCCGGAAGTCCTTACGCGCTTGTTCAACCCTTTCTTAGCAGGAATATTAATTACAGGTGTGTTAGCGGCAATAATATCTACTGCTAACTCATTATTGATTCTTTCGGCTACAGAGCTTTCCGAGAATTTAATCAAACCCTTAAGAAGAACTCTGGGTAAAGATCAAAACTCTTTAATGCATTCGCGCATTATAACAGCATTGCTTTCAGTTGTGGCATTGGTTTTGGCTTATTTTTCGCCAAGCGATTTAATCTATAAAATTGTAGGTTATGTGTGGGCTGGAATAGGATCCACTTTTTCGGTAGTAATAATGCTTACCCTTTTTTGGAAAAAATACCATGGACGTGCAGTAATAGTTACGATTGTTACCGGATTATTTTTCACAATAGTCTGGATTCAGACCGGAATGGATGAAATTATTTCAGCCCGTTTTACAACTTTTGTTGTGGCATTATTGCTTGCTGTTCTTGGAACATATCTTATACCACCTGCAAAAAAATAAAAAACAGTCAGCTTAGCAAAAAAAAATAAATATAAAATGAACCCGGATATATAAATCCGGGTTTTTTATTTAGCATTTATACGAAAAAAGTATTAAAAATGTTGCACAATGTTGCACAATGTTTTATATTTGAAATAAACTTTCTAATTATGACCTACTTTTTAGATGTTCAAAAGAAAACCGATTTAAAGACAAAATACCGACAGTTGTCTTTTGCATATCATCCTGATAAAGGTGGAGATTTAGCAAAAATGCAAGCCATTAACGAAGAGTATAATACGCTTAAAAATACTTTTGGGGTATTCCCGAGAGATTTAAGACAGGTAAAAGTCGGGAATTTTGTGTATGTAAATAAATCAATCTGTATTGTGTTTAAGGTTGAACATAAATTATTTTATGCAAAATCGTTTAATACAGGAAAAGTTGCAATGTTTGAGAAAGATACAGGTTACGGGTTGTTTAATTTTAAGATCAGAGCGCATGTCGGATAAAAATGATAATAGTGGCGAACAAAAGATTCATACCGGATTCAGGCTTACTAAAAAAAATTACAAGCTTTTAGAAGACCTCGAAAAAGAATTAGGTATAAATAAAACCAGTGTAATAAATATGATACTTTCCTTGATTAAGAAAGATAAATCGGTTCTTATAAATCTTTTCAAATCAGCAATTACAAAATAATTTTTATTTTACATAGGCATCGATCTTCTTTTCATTTATATTATAGTTAAATTGAACTTCTAATTGGATTAAGTGGTAATAGTAATATAATCAGTACTATATATTTTTTTTGACAATACCACGATTTTTACTTCTGAAAAATATTGTCGATTTTTGTAAACAAATTATAACTTTTGCGTATATAATACTGGTGGAAGCAAAATAATTGATCAATGAACTCATTAAAAATAGAAGGCACAACATTTACTCCTGAAATCAATTTTGATATTGAAAATAATACACTTACATTTTTAAAAGTATCAAAACCTGCCAATGCTATCGAGTTTTATAAACCCTTATTTGATTTTATTGATAATTTCGAAAAAGTAAAAGTAAAATCAAAAATTACAAAAGAACTGGTTATTGATTTTAAGTTTACCTATTTTAATACGGCAACTGCAAAAATTTTATATGAGCTTCTGGGAAAATTTAAAAAAATTACCGAACAAGGTGTTGATGTGGTTGTAAATTGGTATTATCCATCGGATGACGATGACTTGCTCGAAGAAGGCCATATGATGTCGGAAGCACTGGATATGCCTTTCTACTTTATTGCAGTGGAATAGTTTACTACTTACCTACAATTTAATCCATTAATATTAATAGTACTGTTTTGTAAGTTTTTTGGTATTTTCTATATTTATTGATATAATTATATTATTTACTATTTTTGAAATAGCCAACAATCATAAATATCTTGAAAAAGAAGACACTTCATATTCTGATAGCTTTCATATTGATGTGCTTAGCATTTAATTTGAGATCGCAAATTAAAAGCATTGGCATACCAAGTATTGTAAATTATTCAAGAAAAGAGTATCACGCAAGTACACAGAATTGGGCAGCAATACAAGATAAACGTGGTATATTATATTTTGCCAACAACGATGGCCTGCTTGAGTTTGATGGAATAAACTGGAGATTAATACAAATGCCCAATAAATCGGTAGTTCATTCAATTGCAACCGATAAAGATGGCACTATCTACGTTGGCGCTTATGACGAATTTGGATATTTAGAACCTGATCAAAATGGCAAATTACAATACTTCTCTTTAAAAGATCTGGTGCCGGGTGAGTTAAAAAACTTCAGAGAAATATGGAAAATACATGTTACAGATGAAGGTATTGTATTTCAGTCGTTCTCAGAAATATTTTTATATCAAAACAATCAAATAAAAGTAATCGCACAAAAGCGGGATTTTCATTTTAGTTTTTATGTTAAGGATGAATTGTATATTACAGAAAGAAATAAAGGACTCCTTAAACTAAAAGATGAGAAGTTAATTCCGGTAAAAGGAGGTGAAGTATTTAATAATGACGTTTGGATGATGTTGCCACTAAGCGACTCCAGAATTGTTATTGGAACTACAAACAGAGGGCTATTTGTTTTAGATGATAATCGGGTAAGCAAATGGGATATACCGGTAAACGAGTTTTTAATTCAGAATCAGATTTACTCTGCAACTCTAGTTAAAGGATATATTGCACTCGGAACTATTTTAAATGGACTAGTAGTAATTGATTCAGAAGGGAATCCGGTTCAGCATATTAACAGAGAAAAAGGCTTACAAAATAATACGGTATTAAGTGTTTATGCAGATAATTATGATAATTTATGGTTAGGATTAGATAATGGAATTGATTACGTTATAATTAATAGCCCATTTACCAATATTGCAAATGAAAGTCAAATTGGAGCAGGTTATACTTCAATTATTTTTGATAATAAACTATACCTGGGAACCAATCAGGGGTTATTTTATAAAGAATGGATCGAACCTTTTGACCCACTTAATGATGTAAGTGAATTCAAAATGGTAAAGAACACACAAGGACAGGTTTGGGATTTATTCGAACATAATAATAATTTATTTTGCGGCCATAATAACGGCACTTATATTATTAAAGATGACAAAGCAGAGTTAATTTCGGAAATGTTGGGAGGATGGCTCTTATTTAACGTTCCGGATAAAGAAAATATGATATTGCAGGGAACCTATACCGGATTAGTTAAGTATGAAACAAATAATAACCTTGATTGGAATGTAAGTAAAATACAGGGATTTAATGAATCATCACGTGAAATTGAAATGTATTTGGGGAAAGATGACTATACCCTGTGGATTAGTCATGGTTACAAAGGTATCTTTAAGCTTACTCTTAATAAAGATCTGGATCAGGTTAAAGAAATTGATTTTTATAACGAATCAAATGGCTTATTAACAAATATAGGTAATCATGTGCTACGCTTTAACGATAAAATAATCGTTACAAACAATACAGGAATTTATAATTATAATGATGCCAAACGGAGTTTTGTGCCAGATAGTGAATTAATGGACTTATTCGAAAACAATGGTTCCATAAGGGAAATGATCAAAGATCGATCTGGTAATATTTGGTTTGTGCAAGGCGAAGAAATGGGAATGGTAAAGAAACTGAGCGATGGAAATTATAAATTAAATCGCACCATTTTTAAATCCTTTGCCGGAAATTTTGTTGGTGGTTTCGAAGATATATATCCATACGATGACAAGGGTGTGATTTTAGCCACACAGGATGGTTTTGCGCATTATCAAACAAGTTTTTTAAAAGATGTTGATATTCCTTTTAACGCATTAATTAGATGTATTAAAGCAGATAACGACAGTATTTTATTTGGTGGAACAGTGAGTAAAACGAATGGATTAGATGAAACGAACCAGGTAAATACAGATGTCTTGGATTTATCATATAAGTTGCATAATTTGAAGTTCGAATTTTCGGCTACTCATTACGAGAATATTAATAATATTGAGTATCAATATTATTTAGAAGGTCTGGATGAATCGTGGCTTGAATGGACCAAAGAAACGACAAAAGAATATACAAACCTGAAAGAGGGCACATATACATTTCATTTAAAAGCAAGAAATATTTTTAACATCGAATCGGATATTACCAGCTACAGATTTGTCATAAATCCACCCTGGTATAGGTCAACGATAGCTTTTATTGCATACCTTATTGTACTCGGTTTTATAATTTGGCTTGTTTTTAAGCAAATTCGAAAGCGACTCGAAAGAGAAAAAAAGGCGCTGCAACTGAAGCAAAAAAAAGAGCTGCATCAGCAAAAAATAAATCATGAAAATGAAGTATTATCTGTTCAACAAGAAATAGTTAAGTTGCGCAACGAAAAGTTAAGAATAGAGAATGATAAAAACCGGGCCGAAGTAGAATTAAAAACCAAAGAGCTGGCAAGTTATGCAATGCAGGTTACACAAAAGAACGAGACATTGTATGCTATGAAAGAACAGTTAATACAGATATCACAAAAGGTAAATCCGGATGCACAAAAGCACTTAAACAGATTAATACGAAAGATAGAACAAAGCACTAACCAAAAAGAAGATTGGGAGAAGTTCGAAGGGTATTTTGATCAGGTTTATGAAGATTTTACCAAAAGATTAAGAGAGCAATTTCCACATCTCACCCCTAATGATATTAAACTTTGTGCTTACCTTAGAATGAATTTATCCACAAAAGAGATTTCTCCACTATTGAATATCTCTGTTAGAGGGGTTGAGGTTAGTCGTTACAGATTAAGAAAGAAACTGAATCTCCCCAAAACTGAAAATTTAATCGACTTTATGATGAACCTTTAAGTTATAACTAATACTATAGATTATTACAATGAATTTATCGTATGTTGTAGTTTATTATGTGGTTAAAATTAATTCGCTCAATTCATAAAGATCATAAAATCAACATTAAACAATATTGTTGATGTATTGTTGTTGTACTTATGGTGTATTTTTGATGTAGTTTTTTTATTGAGTTTGTGTTTAATTATACCTTAACTTGCCGTAACATTTTATTTACATCGAAGTAAAATTTACTAATTAAACTAAAACTATATGAAGAAACTATTATTCTTTTTAGTCGTTTTTATTTTTGTAGGCTCTGAAATTTTTGCCCAACAAATTACGGTAACAGGTATTGTTACTGAAGAATCTGATGGACAAGTCTTACCCGGAGCTACAATTATTGAAAAAGGAACTAATAATGGTACAACAACTAACATTGATGGCCATTATTCAATTACAGTATCAACTGATGCTGTATTGCAGTTTTCATTCGTAGGAATGCAAATGCAGGAAGTTCCTGTTAACGGACAATCTGTTATTAACATTACCCTAAAAACAGACATAACAGATTTAGAGGAAATTATTGTAATTGGCTATGGTTCTGTTAAGAAAAAAGACCTTACAGGTGCAGTTTCTGTAGTTGGTTCAGAAACTATTGAAGATTTACAACCTGTAAAAGTAGAGCAAGCCTTACAAGGAACTGTTGCTGGTGTTAATATTACAAACCGATCTGGAGCACCAGGTGCAGATTTGGATATACGAATTAGAGGTATATCTACAAATGGAGATGCATCACCTGTGGTAATTATTGATGGGTATCAGGGAAATTTAAATACCTTAAACCCTAATGATATAGAATCAATAACTGTACTAAAAGATGCGCAAGCTGCTATATATGGTACGGTTGGTGCAAACGGAATAATACTTGTAACTACTAAAAAGGGAGTTAAAAATGATTTGGTGGTTAATTTCAATAGTTCATATGGTATACAGGAAACATCAAGAAAGTTGCCTCTTTTAGATGCTACTGAATATGCTGTTATCATAAATGAGAGTTACGCTGCGAATGGCGAAGAGATTCCATTTACAGATATTTCTTCATACGGGAGCGGAACTGATTGGCAAAATCAAATTTTTTCCACCGCACCAATATATGCAAATGATATTAGTATTGCTTCTGGTAATGACAATACAGTATATACATTTAGTGCTTCTGATGTTGAGCAGGACGGTATAATTGGTGGTGATAAAACTGGATTTGGAAGATCTACTGGTAGATTTAGTCTAAATTCTGATATAACAGAATGGTTAAAGGTTAATACATCATTAACATATACCCATATTGATCAAAAATCAATAAACGATTTCGCATTAGGTTCAGTTCTTTTTAATGCAATTAACATGGCACCAACTATGCCAGTTTATGATGCCAATGGCGACTATTATTTAGCACCAGGTTCTTTAGGAGCAGAGGTTATTAATCCTTTGGCGCAAATTGATAATACCTATAATGATTATAATTTAAATAAATTCAACGGGACAATTGGACTAGAATCTAATTTTGCTGAGCATTTTACTGCAACTGCTCGAATTGGATTTAATACTACAAACACAGACTATAAATCATTCTCCAAAATCGTTGATTATGGTGGAAAAGTTTTTGATATAAATAGAAGTAGTGTTTATCAATCGCGTGAAAACTTTAATGATTACACTTTTGATGCTTTTGTTAGTTATGATAATATCTTTTTTGAATCACATAACGTTAATATAACACTGGGTACTACAGTTTTTAAAGAGTGGGGTGATGGGTTAAATGCTACAGGTTATGATATACCCTACAATAGTTGGGAATATGCAGATATTAGTCTGGCAAACGGATTAAACGCTTCAAAAGCTACAGGTTCATACATTTATGATCAACGTCGCTTATCGTATTTTGGACGCATACAATATGATTATGAAGGAAAGTATCTTTTATCTGCTATGTTAAGACGAGATGCATCTACTAAGTTTGGTCCTAATAATAGAGTAGCATATTTCCCATCTGCAACTGCTGGTTGGGTAATTTCTGACGAAAGCTTTATGTCTGGTTTCGATTTCATTGACAGATTAAAATTAAGAGTTAGTTATGGTATTTTAGGATCTGATAAGATTGGTAGTTATAGATATATCTCTCAATTAAATGGAGAAGCTCAATATGTGTTCGATGGTGAATTAGTATCAGGAACAGCAATTGGTCCTTTGGCGAATCCAAACATTAAATGGGAAGAATCAGAGCAATTTGATGTAGGTATAGACTTTAAAATATTAAATAATAGGTTAGATATTAATGCAGATTATTTTATTAAAAATACAAATGATCTTTTAATTCCGGCTGTACCTGTATCTGGTATTTTTGGAACAAGTGCGCCAGGAGCAGAGAGCCCTACTGTAAATGCGGGTACTGTTCAGAATAAAGGTTTTGAGTTTGCGATAGGATATAGAGGTACTGTTTTAAATGACTTGAATTATAGAATCAACTTTAACATAACCACATTAGAAAATGAAGTGTTAGATGTTAATAACGGAACCGGTTTCTACGAGGGAGGAGCTTTTAGTGTTGGACAACCAGCACCTGCACGCATGGAAGAAGGTCAGCCAATGGGATATTTTTATGGTTATAAAACAGATGGAATATTCCAGAATCAAGCAGAAGTTGACGCTCATCCTTCACAAGCAGCCTTAGGTACTGAAGCTTCTCCAGGGGATATTAGATTTGTAGATGTTAATGAAGATGGTGTAATTGATTCAGATGACCGAACCTATATTGGTGATCCAATTCCGAATATGACATTGGGATTAAATATATCGCTTAACTATAAGGGGTTTGATTTTCTAGCTTATGCTTATGCTTCTTTAGGTAACGAAATTGTAAGAAACTATGAAAGAACTCAACCGAACGTAAACAAACTTGACTATAATTTGGATAGATGGATATGGGAAGGTTCTAGTACTGAAGTTCCGCGCGTAACAAATGGAGCAACAACCAATAAGGTATTTTCAGATTTTTATGTTGAGGATGGATCTTTCTTAAGACTACAAAATGTGCAGTTAGGTTATTCATTACCTGAAAATATTACACAAAAAGTGAAGCTAGATAAAGTAAGATTATATGTTGGTGTAACCAATGTCTTCACTTTAACTAATTATATGGGATTTGATCCTGCTGCTTCGACTGGGGCCCCTATTGGAGGAGGAATCGATTACGGATTTTATCCAGCTGCAAGAACCTATACTTTTGGATTGAATTTAACTCTTTAAAAAAACAGTAAAATGAAGTATAAATTATATATAAAAACAATAATTACAGGGGTATTGCTTTCAGTATTTGTATTCTCATGTACTGATGACTTTGTTGAAGTTTCTCCTGAGTATTCTATCGATTCTGAAAATTATTTTAATTCAGAAGATGATTATTATTACGCTTTAATCTCAGCTTACGATTTATTGCAAACTACATATCAAAATGTACTAGTTGGCGAAATTGCTTCTCCATTAATGTTGTGTGGTGGAGAGAAAGTTGATGATGTTATTGGCTGGAGACATATAGCAGATATGAATCATACTCCGGTAAATGATAATTTACATGAAATTTGGAATAGGATGTTTGCCGGAGTGCAACGTTCTAACTATTTTATGGAATTTAAAGACAATATTGATTTTGAAGGAAAAGAAAAAATGATTGGGGAGGTACGATTCTTACGTGCATATTACTATTTCGAATTGGTGAAATGGTTCGGACCTGTTCCTTTAAAAGTGGATAAAAGATTTGAAGTTGGTGATGAGGAATCAATTCCACGTGCTAGTGTATCAGATGTTTATGAGCAAATTGAAAAGGATCTGATTTATGCAATTAGTGTTTTAGATTATACAACGCCGGAAGCTGGAAGAGCAACTAAAGGATCTGCACAGGCATTACTTGGTAAAGCTTATTTGTATCAGGAAAAATTTACAGAAGCAGCTTCGATATTAGACACTTTAATTACTGAAGGCCCTTATTATCTTGTAACTGATTATGCAAGTATTTGGGAAGATGATGGTGAAAATGGTCCCGAATCTGTTTTTGAAGTGCAATATACTCATGTAGAAGGTGGAAGTTATGATTATATGCAAGGTGTTGAAGGTAATATTATGGTAGGATTTAGCGGTCCATATAATTATGAAGGTCCGGTTTTTGCTTCAGGAAATAGATTTGGTTTGCCTACACAAGAAGCTGTAGATGCTTTCGATGCCAACGATTTAAGACTTGACGTTACTATTTTAGACATGGATGCCTGGGTTGCTGAAACAGGAGCTACATATACGCCAGGATATGAACATACCGGATATTTTAATCGTAAATATATACCTCGTGCTGTAAGGGAAGGCCAGTTACCAGATGTAAAACTAACACATCCTAATAATTACAGAGCAATTAGATATTCTGATGTATTATTAATGGCTGCAGAAGCTTACAACAGAGGAAATATTGACGACTCAAAAGCTCAAACTTATTTAAATGAAGTAAGAAGAAGAGCTTTTGGTGATACAAATCATGATATAACTGCTACTGGTACAGCACTTACTGATGCTATTTATTACGAAAGAAGTGTTGAGCTTATGGGTGAAGGACACTATTTCTTTGATCTTGTTAGAACAGGACGCGCTGCTGACAAGATTGACGGATTCGTTGCTGGCAAAAACGAAGTTTTTCCAATTCCACTGGAAGAAATTCAGTTTTCAAATGGAAACTGGCAGCAAAACCCAAATTATTAATCAAATAAATTATACAAGATGAATATACTAAAATATATAAGCGCATTTCTCATCATCCTTGCAATTGCTTTTGCATGCGAAACCGATGATGATAAATATACATTCGATAATTTATCTGCTCCCTCAAATGTTTCTGTACTTTTTGATATAACAACAGATAATACCGGTTTAGTTACAATGTTTCCAAGTGCAGATGGAGCAACAAAGTTCTTAATTTCTTTTGGAGATGTAGCAGATGAAACTCCCTCAGAATATAAAAATGGCGAAGTAGTAACACATGTTTATGCCGAAGGTAACTACACGGTTACCATCCAAGCTATGGGATTATCTGGTCTTATTACAGAGTTTACAGAAGATATCAATGTGTCATTTACACCACCAGAAAATTTGGTAATTAATGTAGAAAATGATTTAGCAGTTTCGAAACAAGTTAATATCTCAGCTAATGCAGATAATGCAATAGCCATAGAATATTACTTTGGAGAAACGGAAGGTGAAGAACCCGTTTTGGCATTGCCTGACGAAACCGTATCGCATATTTATGCAGAAGCTGGTGATTATGATATTACTGTTATAGCTAAAAGTGGTGCAATACAAACATTAGATTCTACCTTTACGTTTACAGTGACTGAAATCACAGGCCCACAAGACGCAGCACCAACGCCTAATAAAGATCAAAGTAAAGTTATTTCATTGTTTAGCGATGCTTATACGGATGTAACAGTAGATACATGGAGAACTGATTGGTCACAAGCAAATTTAACTGAAGAAACAATTGCTGGTGATGCAGTAAAAAAATATACGGCATTAGATTTCGTAGGTATTGAAACAGTTACTAATACTATTGATGCAAGTGGAATGACACATTTTCATATTGATGTTTGGTCTGAAGATATCACTACTTTTAAAATAAAATTAGTTGATTTTGGAGCAGATGGAGCATATGATGGTGGAGACGATGTAGAGCATGAACTTACATATGAAAGTCCTGCTCAAGGTGAATGGGTAAGTTATGATATTCCATTAAGCGACTTTACAGGCTTAACAACTACTGGACATATTGCTCAATATATAATAGTTGGAGCGCCTTCAGGTGCAAATACTATTTATATCGATAATGTGTATTTTTATGATGATAAGGGAGCACCAACAGAACCTACGACTGCTGCACCCTATCCTAATAAAGATGAAAGAAATGTAGTTTCTTTATTTAGCGATTACTATACAAATGTTGCAGTAGATACTTGGAGAACAAGTTGGTCTTCAGGTCCAGCTACCTTAGAAGATGTGGTTATTGCAGGAGATGATGCTAAAAAGTATTCTAATTTGGGCTTCGTTGGAATTGAAACAACTACAAATACTGTTGATGCAAGTGAAATGACTCATTTCCATATTGATTTTTGGTCGGCAGATGCTACAAGCTTTAAAATTAAATTAGTTGATTTTGGTGCTGATGGTATATGGGGAAATGACGATGTTGAGCATGAACTTACCATTACTACCCCTGAACAAGGCAAGTGGGTAAGTTATGATATTCCACTAAGTGATTTTACCGGTTTAACAAGTACTGCACATATTGCTCAATATATTTTATCTGCAGAACCATGGGAAGCAGCAACAATATGGATCGATAATGTATACTTTTATAAAGATAAACCTGCAGTAGCTGCACCTACTCCAACTTATGAAGCAGCTAATGTAATATCATTATTTAGTGATGCATATACAGATGTAACTGTAGATACATGGAGAACAAGTTGGTCTGCAGCCGCAACTACTTTAGAAGAATTAAGTGTTGAAGGAAATGCTGTAAAGAAATACTCTAGCTTGGGTTATGTTGGTATTGAAACAACTACAAATACAGTTGATGCAAGTGAAATGACTCATTTTCATATTGATTTTTGGTCGTCAGATGCTACTAAATTTAAAATTAAATTAGTTGACTTTGGAGCGGATGGAGCATATGGAGGTGGCGATGATGCAGAGCACGAACTTACTATATATAGTCCAGCACAAGGCCAATGGGTAAGTTACGACATTTCATTAAGCGAGTTCTCCGGCTTAACAACTACCGGTAATATAGCTCAGTATATATTATCTGGAGAACCTTATGAAGTAACTACCGTTTGGATTGATAATGTATATTTTCATAAATAATAGAAATAGAAAGATATTAAGATATGAAATCAAATAAATTAAAATTATTCAGTGCATCGTTTTTGGTAATCTTGTTATTTTCTTTTTGGGGATGTCAGGATGAAAATTACGAGTTAGGAGAACTTTATACTCCGATTAATGTTGATCTTACTTATGAAATTGTAGGGAAAGATGCTGAAAATCCATACGGTGATGGAAGTGGAGTTGTTAATTTTACAACAACTGCGGCAAATGAAATCACTTTTACTTATAATTTCGGTGATGGTACAGATGTAGCTGTAGCACCTGATGGTAAAACAACACATATGTTTACCAAAACAGGAGTTAATGAATATTTTGTAACAGTAACTGCAGTGGGAACAGGTGGAGTTAATTCAACACAAACGAAAACGGTTGAAGTATATAGTAGTTTTACCGATGATGAAGCAGTAGAATTTTTAACTGATGGTACATCTAAAACTTGGTATTGGGCTTATGATGAACCTGGACATATTGGAATGGGACCTAATGAAGCTGACTACGGTGGTGCTGATTATACCTGGCCAAATTGGTGGCAAATAGGGGCTTATGATACTGAAAAATCATGTTTGTATAGTTCTGAATTTGTATTTACCAAAACTGCTAATGGTTTAACTTTCCAACAAACAACAGGTACACAATGGCTTACTGTAGATAATGCTGCTGAACTTGGTATCACAGCGGCTGCAGATGCATGTTATGGAGAGGATGTGATCTCAGGTATGTATGATGTTAAGAATGTATCTTTAAAACCTTCTACTTCTAAAGCTGCCTTAGCAGACATTGAAAAACCTTATCGTGGTACAGCAATGTTATTGTCCAATGGTGGAGCAATGGGCTGGTGGACTGGAAATAGTGAATATGATATTATTGAAGTTACAGCTAATACCTTAAAGGTAAGGGTTGTTGATGTACCTGGAGCAGATGGTTATGTTTGGTATCATACATTTACTTCTGAAAAACCACCAGTACAGTAAATGAATTGATTAAATTCAATTAAATATTAATTTAGGTTAGGGAAATAGTTAAAATAGTCGTTGCAATAATGGTCTCAGGCCTTTTTGCAACGGCTATTAAAAACTCACAAACCATATCACAATAATGAATAATAAAAACATGAACAAATTCAAATTAGGAAAAATTCTTTTAAGCTTTTTTTTATTAATGAGCTTAATGACATTTACATTTTGTGATGAAGAGAATGATGCAGATTTTTCTGCAGATTTTTCATATGAATTTATTGATGATAATCATGTACGATACACAAATGAATCATCGGGAGAATATTATTCATTAATTTGGGATTTTGGTAATCAGGAATCTGATACTACAAGTGATAAAAACAAAAGCTATACTAAATATTATCCATATGCTGGGGATTATAACGTTTCCCTTAAGATAATGAACTACACCGGTAAAATTAAAACAGTTCAAAAAACCGTAAGCATTGAAACAACCGAATTTGAACTATCATTTATTGCCGAAGTTAATAGTAATGACCCTAATGAAATTATCTTAAAAAACACATCAATAGGCGAATACGATTCATTTAAATGGATTTATCGAAATAAAGAAATATCCAATGAATCTGAAACAGTCGCTTATTTTCCTTATGCCGGATCTTATACGATAGAGTTAAAAGTTACTAAAGGCGGGCAAGTATATTCGGAAAGTAAGACTGTAAACATTGCCCAGGACGATCCGGATTATTTTGATAAGCTTACTTTAGCCTGGTCCGATGAGTTTGATGGTACCGAATTGAATACAACGAACTGGAAATTTGAAACAGGAGCAACCGGATGGGGTAATAACGAGCTTCAAAATTACACAGATGGGGATAATGCAGAAGTGGTTGATGGAAACCTTATTATTACTGCCCGAAAAGTGAATGATAATACGGAGCTTGGTTCTTATACTTCATCACGAATAATATCTGCTGGTAAAAAGGAATTTCAGTATGGCAGAATTGAGATTCGTGCAAATTTACCTGAAGGAACAGGAATCTGGCCAGCAATTTGGATGCTTGGAAGTAATTTTGCTAGTGTTGGTTGGCCAGCCTGTGGCGAAATGGATATTATGGAATATGTGGGTTATCAACCAAATATAGTTCACTCAACCGTGCATACTTTAGCAGGATATGCCGGAGCTGGTGATGGTAGCAGTAAAACTTTGGAAACATGCGAAGAAGAGTTTCATATTTATGGTTTATTATGGACAGAAAAAAAATTAGTTTTTTACACCGATTCTATTGAAAATATAACACATATCTATAATCCATCAGCTAAAACATCCGAAAACTGGCCGTTTGATAAGCCAGCCTTTTTTATTTTTAACATTGCGGTAGGGGGTACCTGGGGAGGAGCACAGGGTGTAGATAATTCAATATTTCCACAAACTATGGAAATTGATTATGTGCGCGTTTACCAGGAACCATAAAATGAACAGAGCAAAATGGTTTTAAATTGGAAATAGTATTCTTTCAACGAAAAATCAAAAAGTGCACTAATTAACTAATGTATATAAATGATTGTCAAAAATTATTCAATTTTATCCTAAAGCTACTCATTCTATGAGATATATGCATGTAATATTAGTTTTTTGTGTTGCAATAACGATAATTTCATGTCGAGATATGAAAAATGAAAAAGTACAAGAATTACTTCAGCAAATGACCTTAGATGAGAAGATTGGTCAAATCAACCAATTAATGAATTTTGTGGATACAATTCCTATCGATCCATATTTCTATAATCTAATTAAAGAAGGCAAAGTGGGGGCAGTGCTAAATTCATTCTCGCCTGAAATGACCAACGAAATGCAACGAATTGCAATTGAAGAAAGCAGACTTGGAATTCCTTTATTGGTTGGGCGCGATGTGATTCATGGATACAGAACCATTTTTCCCGTAAATATTGGATTGGCTGCCACGTTTAATCCTGAACTTATTCAGGAAACAGCTAAAATTGCTGCAATGGAAGCAAGGTCTGAAGGTATTAACTGGACATTTGCACCCATGATGGATATTTCAAGAGATCCGCGCTGGGGACGCATGGTGGAAAGTTGCGGCGAAGATCCTTACTTAACCGAAGAAATGACCCGGGCTTATATAAAAGGATTTCAGCAGGAAGATAATGATCGGATTACAGGTATAGCAGCAACAGCAAAACACTATGTGGGTTATGGTGCAGCAATAGGCGGAAGAGACTATAATACAACTTTAATTCCGGAAGTTGAGCTTAGAAATGTATACTTAAGACCATTTAAAGTGGCTGTAGACGAAGGTGTTGCTACTTTTATGTCTGGTTTTAATGAGTTAAATGGCATCCCAACAAGTGCTAACAAATATACCATTCGAACTATATTAAAAGATGAATGGGACTTTAATGGATTCGTAGTAAGCGATTGGGCTTCGGTAAAAAATCTTACTACACATGGATATGCAAAAGATTCGCTGGATGCCACGCAAAAAGCTATGGATGCAGGTGTTGATATGGATATGTCAGCTGAGCATTATGCGAAAAATATGAAATACCTGATTGAAAATAAGATTATTAAGGAAGAGATTTTGGACGATGCAGTTCGACGAATTCTAAGTGTTAAATTTAAGCTGGGATTATTTGAGAATCCCTATTCTACAAACGAGAATGTAATCTTAACAGAAAAATCATTGGATATTGCCAAGAAAGCAGTGATTCAAAGTACTGTTCTTCTTCAAAACAACAATCAGGTTTTACCTTTATCAAAAGATATTCAGAATCTTGCTGTAATTGGCCCTATGGCCGATGCTCCATACGAGCAAATGGGAACATGGGTTTTTGATGGCCGTGCAGAAAATTCGGTTACGCCTTTAACAGCAATAAAAAGTTTTTTAGGCTCAGAAAAAGTTAATTATGCACCCGGCTTAGAAATTAGCAGAACCAGAAATAAAGATGGTTTTAATGATGCAATTCAGGCAGCAAAAAATTCAGATGTTGTTTTGTTGTTTATGGGCGATGAATCAATATTAACCGGCGAAGCTCATAGTCGGGCAGAATTAACACTTCCGGGATACCAAAATGAACTAATTCATGAAATTAGTCAGTTGGGGAAACCTACGGTATTAATCATTATGAGTGGTGTAATACACATGGTGGAACCATATTTAAGGAAAGTAAACGCTCTACTTTACGGATGGCATCCCGGAACAATGGGAGGTCCTGGGTACGTTGATTTGTTATTTGGTTTAGAATCTCCATCTGGTAAACTACCAATGACATTTCCTCGTACCGAAGGACAAATCCCTATTTATTACAATCACAATAATACAGGGCATCCACCATCGGATGAAAGCTGGGTTAGAATGTACGATATACCTGTGCAGGCCTGGCAAACATCACTCGGAAATACAGCGCATTATCTCGACTATGGTTTTGAGCCTTTATTCGAATTTGGATTTGGATTATCGTATACCCAGTTTGCTTATTCGGATATCGAACTTTCAAAAAAGGTTTTATCGCAAAGCGATTCGGTAATTATTTCTGCAAAGCTTAAGAATGTAGGAGGGTACGAAGCCGAAGATGTTGCTCAATTGTATGTGAGAGATAAAGTTGGAAGTATTGTTCGGCCTGTAAAAGAACTTAAAGGATTTCAACGTGTGCGGTTAAATCCCGGAGAAGAAAAAAAAGTTGAGTTTGTTTTGCACACAAGGGATTTGGAGTTTTATGATGGCAACAATTGGCTTGTTGAACCAGGGGAATTTCAGGTTTGGATTGGAAATAGTTCCAAAGCTGAGTTAATGTCAGATTTTGAAATAAAATAGAAAATAATGAATAAACTATATGTTATCCGTATTGCTTTTATTGTTGCTTTAGGTGGCTTTTTAATGGGTTTCGATGCTTCGGTTATTTCGGGAGTGGTGCGGTTTATTGAACCATATTTTGGTTTAACAAAAATACAATTGGGTTGGGCAGTAGCCTGTTTAACACTTGTAGCTACCTTAACCATGTTAGTTGTTGGTCCGATCAGCGATAAAATCGGAAGGAAAAAAGTGCTAACCTATGCGGCTCTTTTATACGCTATATCAGCCATAACATCATCGCTGGCAACCGAATTCTGGTTTTTTATTGCCGCTCGTATGATTGGAGGTATTGGTGTTGGTGCATCTTTAATCATTGCTCCAATGTATATAGCAGAAATTTCTCCGCCCAAACAACGGGGAAGGTTAGTTTCTTTTAATCAGCTAAATATTGTAATTGGCATTTCGGTCGCTTTTTTTACAAATTACCTTATATTAAAACTAAGTAATTCCGATTTGGCATGGGTAAAACCTTTAAGTATGCATACAAATGCCTGGCGTTTTATGTTAGGTGTCGAGGCGGTTCCTGCAATTCTATATTTTGTCTTTTTATTTTTTGTTCCCCGAAGTCCACGATGGCTACTCATGAAAGGATTCGATTCCACGGCATTAAATATCATGATAAAAGCAAGTGGTGAGATTACCGCTAATAAGGAATTTAAAGCAGTTAAAGAAAGTATTCAAGGTAACGATAAGAAGGAAAAAATACGTTTAAACGAGTTGTTTAAACCTGCAATGAAACTGGTTATGTTAATTGGAATTGTGATAGCCATTACACAGCAAATAACCGGAATTAATGCCGTGTTTTTTTATGCTCCCATGATTTTTGAGCAATCGGGTGTTGGTGTTGATGCTTCTTTTTCACAGGCTATACTGGTTGGAGTTACAAACCTTGTGTTTACGCTTGTGGCTATTTGGCTGATTGATAAAATCGGCAGAAAACCTTTACTGATGGTTGGTATTTCGGGTATCATCATTTCCATGCTCGTAATCGGGTTTTCGTTTAAGACCGCAAATTATCATTTAAGTGCTCAGAAAGCACAAGAACTGAATACTAAAATTCAAAATGATAAAATTTTTCAGCTGCAAAACAGAAACTTCGAAAGTGATGTTTTATTCAGAGCTGAGATAAACCAATTGTTTGGGAACGAAATTACAAAAGATCAGGAAACCATGCTGGTATCAAATGCAATTGATATTAATTCATCCTTGGTGTTAATTGGTATTATTGCTTTCGTTGCTTCGTTTGCCTGTTCGCTGGGCCCGGTAATGTGGGTGTTATTTTCCGAATTATTCCCAAACAGGTTAAGGGGGCTGGCCATTTCGTTTGCCGGAACAATTAATTCGGCATTCAGTTTCCTGGTGCAATTGGTATTTCCATGGGAGCTTGAAACTCTTGGCAATGCAAATACTTTCTTTATTTATGGTGCCTTTGCGTTTGTGGGTTTAATCCTGCTTAATATTTATTTGCCCGAAACGAAAGGTAAATCGCTGGAAGATTTAGAGAAGATATTGGTAAAGAATTAAGTGTAATTACATCAAAAATCTAAAAAGTAAACAGATGAAAAATCTTTTTTTATTTATTATAATACTGGCCATTAGTATATCTTGTAATAATCAACATAACAATAGTTCGAATGGCCACCAGAAAACAACAAAAAAAGTTGAACTGATTCAGGTAAATAATGGATATCAGTTATTACTTAATGGCGAACCTTATTTTATTGCCGGGGCGGGTAGTGAAATCGATAAAATACCAATTTTAGCAGCAAGTGGGGCAAACTCATGCAGAACATGGAGTACAGAAATGCCGGGGTTTAATGCAGGTGAGTTTCTCGATATGGCCTTAGCACATGGTTTAACCGTAACCATGGGATTGGATGTTAAAAAGGAGCGTCTTGGTTTTGATTACAATGATTCTGTAGCAGTAAAAAAGCAATTTGATTATTTAAAGCAGGAAGTGCTTAAATATAAAGATCATCCGGCGCTAATTATTTGGGGCATAGGCAATGAGTTAAATCTTAATTATTCAAATCCAAAGGTGTGGGATGCGGTGAATGATATTGCAAAAATGATTAAGGAAGTTGATCCAAATCATTTAACAACTACCATGTTAGCAGGGATAAAAAAATACGATGTGGAAGAAATTGCAAAGCGTAGTCCGGATTTGGATTTTTTAAGTATTCAAATGTATGGCGATTTGCCTAATTTGCAGGATCGAATTAAGGAAGCCGGATACAAAGGACCCTATTTAGTTACCGAATGGGGAGCAACCGGACATTGGGAAGTGGCAACCACACAGTGGGATGCACCCATTGAGCAAACCAGTAAAGAAAAAGCAGAATCGTATATTCACCGCTACCGGGTGGCTATCGAAGCAGATTCGTTAAATTGTTTGGGATCCTACGTTTTTTACTGGGGTCAAAAACAAGAGCGCACACCAACCTGGTACGGGCTTTTTACAGAAGAAGGGTATCCCACCGAAACCATTGATGCAATGCATTTTGTATGGAATGGCGAATGGCCCGAAAACAGATCCCCGCAGCTAGATTCGTTGAAATTGGACAGTAAAACAGCATTTGAGAATATTCGTTTAAGCAAAAATCAAATGTATGAGGCTGAAGTGTTTATTCATAATTTCGAAAACGATACTTTAACATATAAATGGGAAGTGCTTCATGAAAGTAAAGATCTTGGTGTTGGTGGTGATTATGAAAGCAAGCCGGAAAGCTTAACGGGTTTAATTAATGGCAGTAACCACAAAGTGCAATTGAAAGCACCTGATAAATCAGGAGAATTCAGGTTGTTTGTTTATGTTATGGATGAGCAGAATAAAGTGGCCACTGCGAATATCCCATTTATTGTCGATTAAATGCTTAAACTGTTAGAAATAAATTAAATATGAGTAGTAAAAACGTTTATCTTGGTAACAATATATACAATAAAGCAAAAACTGAAATTGAGGGTGGTTTTGTCGAAATAGGTGGTGAGCAATTCTACAAAATAAGCAATTACAATCAGATGGATGATTTCTTTATTAGTATCATCAGTAATTCTGATCATTGGATGTTTATTTCCAGTAACGGAGCCTTAACCGCCGGAAGAAAAAATCGCGATAATGCCCTGTTTCCATATTATACCGAAGATAAAATTCATGATTATAAGGGAATAAACGGAGCAATTACTTATTTGATTATTGAGCTGGAAGGAAAAGATTTTCTTTGGGAACCTTTTTCCGACGAGCACAAGCATATTTATTCTATCGAAAGAAATATTTATAAAAGCTTTTATGGTAATAAAATCATTTTCGAAGAGATTAACCACGATTTACAAATCAATTTTAAATATGCCTGGTACAATAGCGATAAATTTGGGTTTATCAAGAAATCATGCATTACAAATTTAAGTGATTCGACCAGAAAGTTTACTATTCTGGATGGTTTAAAGAACATTTTGCCGTCCGGAACCGATTATAATTTCCAAAATGAGTACAGTAACCTGCTTGATGCTTACAAAAAAAACGAACTTATTCCCGAAAGTGGGATTGGGTTATTTACGTTAAGCTCAATTCCGGTCGACCGGGCCGAACCCAGCGAATCGCTTCTGGCAACGACGGTTTGGAGCGTTGGTTTTAAAAATCCAACCATTCTTCTTTGTAACGATCAGATTGATCGATTTAAACAAGGCGAACCCATAAAAACAGAATTGGATAAAAGAGCAAAACGGGGGGCATATCTTGTAAACAGCGAAATGAATCTTGGTAAAAATGATGAAAAAGAATGGTTTCTTATTGCCGATGTAAATCAAGACAGTGCAGATGTTGCTAATTTAAACCAACTGGTTCAAAAGGCCGAAGATCTTAAGCAGCAAATTCTGGATGATGTAGAAGCAGGAACAGAAAAGTTAAAACGGATTGCATCAAATGCCGATGGAATGCAAAAAAGCGGTACTGAGCTATGTTATGCGCGTCATTATTCAAATACGCTATACAATGTAATGCGTGGTGGAATCTTTGCAAATAATTATCAGATTGATAAAACGGATTTTATCAATTATCTGCATCAAATCAATAAGTTAATAGCCAAAGAGCAAGCTGATTGGATAGAACAATTGCCACAAAGTTTACATCATAACGATTTAATTGATTTGGCCGAGGATACGGGCAACGCTGACCTGATACGAATAACATACGAGTATCTTCCGCTTACCTTTAGTCGCAGGCATGGTGATCCAAGCCGGCCATGGAATATCTTTTCAATCGAAACTAAAAACGATGATGGAAGCATAAAATATAATTATGAAGGTAACTGGCGCGATATCTTTCAAAACTGGGAAGCTCTTTGTTATTCCTATCCGGAGTTTATCGAAGGGATCATCAGTAAATTTGTTAATGCATCAACCATTGACGGCTACAATCCATATCGGATTATGCGTTCAGGAATTGAATGGGAGTGCCCCGATCCCGACGATCCCTGGGCATATATCGGATATTGGGGCGATCATCAAATCATTTATTTGCAAAAGTTAATCGAACTATCCGATCAATTTCATCCTGGTAAGCTCGAAAAAATGCTGGTAAAAGAAATTTTTACTTACGCCAATGTACCTTATCAGATAAAACCATATGATGATATTTTAAAAAATCCAAAAGATACCATTGTATTTAATGCAGAGCTGAATAGTCTTATAAATGCGATGCATGAAACCATTGGCGCCGATTCAAAACTGGTAAAAAGCTGGGATATAGATAAACCATATAAGGTGAATTTAATGGAGAAGATTCTGGTGCCGCTTCTTTCAAAACTTTGTAATTTTATTCCCGAAGCAGGCATATGGCTTAATACACAGCGTCCCGAGTGGAACGATGCCAATAATGCACTGGTTGGTAATGGAACTTCAATGGTTACCTTGTATTATCTGAGAAGGTTTTTAAAATTCTGGGAAAATAAAATCAGCCAGGTTGAAATTAGCGAATTTTCCATATCAAACGATGTGCTTGTACTTTTTGAAAATGTAAATGCTATTTTTAACGAAAACCAAAACCTATTAAGTAAAGATATTACAGACATCGACCGAAGAAAAATTACAGATTTACTGGGAATTGCCCATAGTAATTATCGTTCGAAAATTTATACCAAATCTTTTAAAGGCAGAAAAAGAAACCTTACAAGAGGTAGCTTGTTGGAATTTATTAAGTTGAGTTTAAAATACATCGATCATTCCATAAAAAAGAACAAAAGGCACGATGGTCTGTACCACGCATATAATCTGATAACACTAAAAAAAGATGAGATTTCCATCCGACATTTATATGAAATGCTCGAAGGACAGGTTGCTGTTTTAAGTTCAGGATTATTAAAAGCCAAAGAAAGCCTTGAAATTCTGGATGCATTGAAACAAAGTGAAATGTTCAGGGATGATCAGTACAGTTATATGCTTTACCCCGACAGGCAATTGAAAAGATTTACCGATAAAAATAAAATACCTAAGAATAAAGTAATTGAATCACAGCTTCTTAGTAAGTTAATAAATGATCGGGATGATTCTGTGATCAAATCAGATCAATTAGGAAACTATTATTTTAATAAAGATTTAAGAAATAAAGATGTATTAAAGAAAAAGCTGGAAGCTTTAAGAAACAGTGAATACGCTTATTTTGTTGATGAAGAACAAGATAAAGTTCTGGAAATTTACGAGCAGCTTTTCGATCATCAGTCGTTTACCGGCAGATCAGGAACTTTTTATGGTTACGAAGGTTTAGGATCGATCTATTGGCATATGGTATCCAAGTTATTACTGGCAGTTCAGGAATGTTTTTTTAATGCTCTGAGAGAAGGAGCAGAAGATAAGCTCATGGAAAGATTTAAAAATCATTATTACGAAATAAAAGCCGGAATAGGTTTGTATAAATCACCCGAATTATACGGAGCTTTCCCTACCGATGCTTACTCGCATACTCCGGGCAATGCCGGCGTAAAACAACCGGGTTTAACAGGTCAGGTAAAAGAAGATGTGATTTCGCGTTTCGGAGAATTAGGTGTTCAAATTAAGAATGGTAAATTAACATTCGATTTGTCTTTAATCAATCTGAATGAAATACTTATGCACGATAGCGAATTCGGATTTTATGATATACACGGCAAGTGGCAGGTGATTCAGTTAAACAAAGGACAAATAGCATTAAGCTTTTGTCAGGTTCCTATAATTTTAAGTCAATCGAATAAGAATAGTATTCATCTTATTTCGCATGATAATTCCATATTAACAGTTCAGGGAACCGAAATTAATAACGAAATTAGTAAACAAATTTTTAAACGCACCGGCGAAATAAAGCGGATCGAAGTATTATTTTCAAAATCATAGAATAAACAAAAATAAATTTATGAAGAAACTGGCTATTATCATTTCTGTTTTGTTTATCGCAATATCTTGCAAGCATGTGCATCAGGAAAGTATTTTAAAGCAGCAAAAACAAGATTTACTGGCAGATGTAAGCAAAGCGATTTGTTATTCGGGCTTTCGGGCCGGCCAGCACCCCGATCGGGGCAATGGCGCAGTTAATCCATCGTACGAAGAAATTTTAGAAGATCTCAAAATACTATCGCACAATGGCCATTTTAAGTTGATTCGAGTTTACGACAGTGGCGAAAATACTCAAATGGTTTTAAAAGCGATTCGAGATCATAATATTGATATAAAAGTGATGCTGGGAATTTGGCTAAGCGCCGAGCTGAGCAATCACGAAACTTGTGAATGGTTAACAGAACCTATTCCTGACACTGTACTTGAGCAAAACAAATTAATAAATCAGGAAGAGATTCAACGGGGAATAGGACTGGCAAATTTATATCAGGATATTGTAATAGCAGTTAATGTAGGTAATGAAGCTCTTGTTGACTGGAACGATCATAAGGTAGATACTGAGACCATCATTTCCTATGTAAAACAAGTTAAACAGAATATTGCGCAACCGGTAACTGTTGCCGAAAATTATAAATGGTGGGCCGATCATGGTGAGAAATTAGCAGAAGTAGTTGATTTTATTTCTGTACATACCTATCCTGTTTGGGAAGGACGCAATATTGACGAAGGAATGAGCTATACCATAGAAAATTTAATGGAAGTACGCAATGCTTTACCTAATGCCCGAATTGTTATTACAGAAGCAGGCTGGCCTTCGGAAGCGATTGAATTTGGCGACAGAGCAAGCGAAGAAATACAAGCACGCTATTACAACGAAATTCTTTCGTGGGCAGAGAAAATGAATATTACAACTTTTGTTTTCGAGGCCTTTGACGAAAGTTGGAAAGGCGATCCGGGTAATCCATTAGGAGCAGAAAAACATTGGGGAATATTTACCGAAGATCGAAAACCCAAAGAAGTTATGAGAACACACTATTCGCACTTAAACTAATGATTTTATAAAAAATTACAAAAATGAGTACTCAGCAAACAAAATTATCATTTAAGGAGAAAATAGGATATGGATTAGGCGATACAGCATCTCATTTTGTTTGGGATATGGTTGGCTTTTGGATACTCATTTTTTATACCGATACCTTTGGTATTTCTGCTGCTGCTGCAGGCACAATCATGCTAATTGCCCGTTTTTGGGATATGATCAGCGATCCAATAATGGGAATTATAGCCGACAGAACTAAAACCCGCTGGGGTAAATTCAGGCCTTATATTTTATGGATGGCTCTGCCATACAGTATTCTGGCGGTTCTTACTTTCACCACACCCGATTTTAATCAGGCTGGTAAAATTATTTGGGCTGGTACAACTTATTTTTTATTAATGACTGTTTTTACAGCGATTAATTTACCTTATTCATCCCTGGGGGCAGTTATGACTGCTGATTCGTACGAACGTGCTGGTTTAAATTCGTATCGTTTTATTTTTGCTTTTACCGGACAGCTTATAGTTTCCGGAACAGCGCTTACATTAGCCAAATTTTTTGGTAATGGTAATGATGCAAAGGGATATCAGATCACTTTGGTGTTATTCTCAGTGATAAGTTTCCTTCTTTTTATGATCACATTTGCATCTACCAAAGAACGAATACGTCCGCCAAAAGAGCAGCAAGATTCGTTAAGAAAAGACTTTAAGAATCTTTTCAAAAATAAACCCTGGCTAATTTTGTTTTTTGTTGGTATCATATCATTTGTCATGTTTGCCATCCAAAACCTGTCTATTGCTTACTATTTTAAGTATTATATTGGAAAAGAAGCTAGTGTTCAGTTATTTAATGTGGTGGGTACAATCGCTTTAATTGTTACCATACCTTTTTCAAAATCATTGGCAAAACGATTTGGCAAGAAGAATGTTTTTTTGGCCAGCTCATTAATTTCAGGCCTTTTCTTTACACTATTATACTTGCCGGGAGAAAAAGATATACTTTCTGTTTACATCTTAAATATATTGGCTAAAATGGCTTATGCGCCGGCAGTGCCATTACTTTGGACTATGCTTGCCGATACAGCAGATTATTCGGAATGGAAAACAGGACGCAGATCAACAGGACTTGTTTTCTCGGCTGCTACATTTGCTCAAAAGGCTGGTTGGGGAATAGGAGGCGCTTTGGCCGGATGGTTATTGGTAGGATTTAAATTTGTACCCAATGTGGAACAAACGGAATTCGCACTTACCGGAATAAAATTAATGATATCTGTTATACCCGGAATACTATACATGTCGTGTGCAATTTTCTTGTTCTTTTATGATATCGACAAAAAAACATGTGAAATAATGCAAGAAGATTTGGAAGCAAGAAGAAAAAATGATTAAGGCAATTCTTCTCCTTTCGATGCAATGTAAATCCGGTACCATTGTTCCATATTCATCTCAATTTTTAAGGCGTCAGTGGCATTTTGTATTCGGCTAATCTGACTAGTGCCAACAACAGGAATAATTCTTGCAGGGTGCTTTAAGAGCCAACTGTAGATGATTTTATCCATTTCAGTAATACCTAATTCACTGGCAACTTTTTTCAAAGCATCATGCACTCTTATTTCCTTCTCAGTGGAAGGTTTTAGTAATCTTCCTCCGGCTAAAGGCGACCACGCCATGGGCTTAATTCTGTTCTTAAGAAAAAAATCAATATTTCCATTCTCGAAATGCTCCAGGCATAGTGGCGATATTTCTACCTGGTTGGTAACTAATTGGTCATCTAAATAAGAGTCGAGCATTTCAAACTGTTGCGGCAAAAAGTTTGAAACTCCAAAATGCAATACTTTACCGCTTTGTTTTAATTCTGAAAAAGCTTTTGCTACTTCATCGGGATTAAAATATGGTGCCGGCCTGTGCAATAAGAGTAAATCAATATAATCTGTATTAAAATTCTTTAAAGATTGATTAACCGATGATATAATGTGTTGGTAACTATAATCGTAGTATTTTACTTTGCGGCCCGGAAATTTATCTGAAATCAGTTTAATACCGCATTTTGTAATAATCTGAATGTTTTTTCTAACTGATTTATCCAGTTTTAAAGCATCTCCAAATATTTTTTCGCATTGGTAGTTGCCATAAATATCCGCATGGTCAAATGTGCTAATACCAAGCTCAACAATTTGTTGAGTTAATTTTAGTAATTCTTTTGTTGATAGTTTCCAGTCCATTAAGCGCCAATGGCCATGAATTACCGGAGATATATGCAGTGTATCGGGCTGATTTCTTTTCATTGGAGTAAAGCTTTAATTCCAAGCCGAAATTTACTAAAAAGATTGCAGCACATAGCTATTTAAACCATGTAAATAGTGAAAATAGCAAGTAAAAGTAAAGACGCAGTATGTTTTTTTTAATAAGCTGGGTGCTATTTACTTTTAATCATTGTTAACACCATTTTAAACTTCTCAACTGCTTTTAAAGCATGTGGAATATTTGCCGGCATTATAATAGTTTCTCCGCTTTCAAGAATGTTCGATTTTCCATCAATTATTATGTCAGCTTTCCCGTCAACAATGTGTACAACTGCATCGAACGGAGCTGTATGTTCACTTAATCCCTCGCCTTTATCGAATGCAAACAATGAAATGTTGCCTGTTTCTTTTTTGAGTATGTGTTTACTTACAACCGCTTTTTCGGCATATTGGATATTCTCACTGTAGGAGAACTTATGTGCTTTTTCAAATTCATTTGATTCCATACAATCGTATTTAAATTCATTTGTATTATACAAACAAAAATATGCGACTTTTGTTTTAAAAGAATGACTTATGTAAAATAAAAAAGCCCTTGAAAATCAAGGGCTTTACTTTGTTGTTGGCGGTCCGGACGAGACTCGAACTCGCGACCCCCTGCGTGACAGGCAGGTATTCTAACCAACTGAACTACCGAACCATGAATTTTTAAGAACTTTTTACATTGAACAACTTCGACATTTAGTATGCTCGTTTTGTTTTAATGCGTTGCAAAAATAGATTATTATTTTTATCCACCAAAGGTTTTTGAAAGAAAAATCAAAAAATAATGAACTTTTTTTCAGCTTCTTTTATAAGTCTCAAAGATACTGAAATTTACACCACCATACTTTCTTAGCTCAATAAAGGCCGGATGTTTACTAAAATTGGTTTTGTCGCCATGTTCAACAATTAACCAACCCGATTCGTTTAATATTTCGTGTTCAAGTATAAAATCCGGAATCCCTGCAATTTCTTTTAAGTCGTAAGGTGGATCAGCAAAAACTATGTCAAATTTTTCCCGACATGTTTTTACATATCGAAAAACATCCGATTTAATCGATCTTACCTGTTGCATCCCAAATTCTTCAATGGTTTTTTTAATAAACAACTGGTGTTTAAAGTTACTTTCCACCGATATTACCGATATACAATCTCTCGAAGCAAACTCGTACGATATACTTCCTGTTCCCGAAAATAAGTCTAACACTTTAATCTCCGAAAAGTCGAAGTTGTTATTTAAAATATTAAAAAGATTTTCCTTGGCAAAATCTGTTGTCGGCCTTGCTTTAAAATTTTTAGGCGGATGTATCATCCTTCCTTTATATATTCCACTTACTATTCGCAATGATTTAAATTAAATAAGTTTATAAAATGGTGGTGGGGTATTTTATTAAAAGTATAACTATAGGTAAAATCTTCTGGTTGTTTTTCGAAGGTTAAATGGGGAATAAATTGTTTTAATTTCTCATGCAAATCCGTTTTCTTATCAATTAATCCACTGAAAATTACTTCAATGTTATCTTGTTCATTCCGGTACTGATTATAGATATTCGTGATATAATAAGCCATATCCATATCACTCTTATAATCAAAGTTATTGTAAAGAAGTAACTTTCCCTTTTCCGATACAATCACATCGATAAAATGTGCGCTGATATTTACAAATATTTTTTTTGCGGTTGAATGATATTTTTGTGAAATGTGGTTAATAAAAGAACTTACCTGGTTAAAGAATTTAATTCGATGGTGATGCTTTGAAAAAATTGCTGCCACCTGACTAGGTATAGTAAAGATGTTCACTGAATCAATATAATCCAATTTATTCATATGAATTTCGTCCAGTTCATCCATCTTTTGAGTAAACTCAAACTGGGTTTTTATCGTTTCTTTCGAAAATACTTCCAATGGTATAATTGAATTTTTGGCTGAGTTCCAGATCAAATTTACCGATTTATAGTTGTGTTTTAATAAATCATCTTCTAATACCATTTCTTCCAGATGATTGAGGTAATCGTTAAACTCAGAAAATTGAAGATTTTGATGAACTAAAGCAATGTATTTATTCTGCACCGGATCGTAAATACAAAAAGAAAGTCCATTCAGACTAAGCTGAATGGACAATTTATAGGATTGCGTTAAATTTATATCTAATGTTTCATCAATATAAGCAAAATCATGCATATTTAGATTATCTTATTCCCAGTTTCCGGCATTGTTATTAGGCTCAAGAATATCACCAACTTTTACGCCGGGAAAGTTATTTGAGTTTTTCATGTTGTCATTTAAATTTACCACTAACTGTCTGTTCAGTCCATGTAATAAAACATCGTTATGAACTTTAGCTTCGAAAACATTTACGTTCATGCTAGATACGTTTAAAGTAGCTATAGCCATTTCAAAGCTATCATTTTCGGTAAATGGAACTTTCCAAAGTAAATCAGCGTTAAAGTCTTTTGCGAATAATGTATCTTTAATAGCAACTCTAACTGTATCACGAACAATTAAACCTTCCTGAACTGCAATTTCTTCGGTCCATCCCTGTTCTAATAATTCGTCAGAAATACTACCTTCGGCTTTTACCAACTTCATGGAGTCGTTCTTAATAAAGTTAATTAGCGTATCGAAACTACCGGTAAATTTGCCATATTCATCTTTATAAGCAATTTGTGCAGTTCTAATATCTTTCAAACGCTGAATTGTTGCTGCATATCTTTGATCCTTTTCTTTATTAAAACGGATTGGAGTTTGAATACTTTCCCAAAGTAAGTATGCTAAAACAACAATTAATATTGCCAATACGATTTGAATTACTTTTTTCATTTTGCTTGATTTAATTTTATATGTTTGCCTGCAAATTTATAAGAAAAAATTAAATTATAAATTTAAATTACACATTATTTACCGAAAATGTTAACGGATCACATTAAAAATATTATTCTCGAAAAATTTAAATTCAAACCTACAAGTGATCAGGATCATTTAATAAGTGGTTTATCTGCTTTTTTAATGGATCATAATCCGGCAAAAGTTTTTCTGATAAAAGGTTATGCAGGTACCGGTAAAACTACTGTTGTAAGTGCTTTGGTAAATGCTTTTAAAAAGTTAAGGGTAAAATCGGTTTTACTCGCTCCAACGGGCAGAGCCGCTAAGGTTTTAACTTCTTACTCCAAAACAAATGCTTACACTGTTCATAAAAAAATTTACAGGCAAAAATCATCAAAAGATGGATTTGGTGAGTTTGCTTTAGATAAGAATTTACATTCGAATACCTTTTTTATTGTTGATGAAGCTTCAATGATTTCAGATCAGTCCAATGATATTTCGGTATTCGGTTCCGGAAAGCTTTTAAGTGATTTAATTAACTATGTTTATAACGATAAAGGATGTAAACTAATCTTGATAGGAGATACCGCGCAATTGCCACCGGTAGGAATTGATATAAGCCCGGCTTTGGATGCGAAACAACTGAAGAAATTTGATTTAGAAGTTATTGAACATACTTTGAAACAAGTGGTCAGACAAGCTGATAATTCAGGGATTTTATTTAATGCAACCAACCTGCGAAATCAGATTGCATCAGGAGATTCTAATTTTCCTGCTCTGCGAACTGAATATTTGGCAGATGTTATACAAATAAATGGAACTGAGCTTATTGAAGCGATCAGCGATTCGTACGATAAATATGGATACGAAGAAACCATCATAATAACTCGCTCAAACAAAAGGGCAAATCAGTATAACCAAGGAATCAGAAATCAAATTCTTTGGCGCGAAGAAGAAATTGCTGTTGGCGATTTTTTAATGGTTGTAAAGAACAATTATTTCTGGATTGACGAAAACGAAAAGCTCGATTTTATTGCGAATGGTGATATTGGCGAAATCGTACAAATTAAAAAATACCAGGAGCAATACGGTTTTCGTTTTGCCGATATTGTACTAAAGTTAGTCGATTACGATAACCTGGAAATTGAATGCAAGATTATTCTTGATACGCTCGATATTAACACGGCTGCTTTAAGTAGCGAAGAAAATAAAAAGCTCTTTTACAATGTAATGGAAGATTATCAGAACGAAGAATCTAGAAAAAAGCAGTACGAAGGTGTTAAGAACGATGAGTTTTTTAATGCATTACAGGTAAAGTTTGCCTATGCAATTACTTGTCATAAGGCACAGGGTGGGCAATGGAAAAATGTTTTTATCGATCATGGATATTTAACCGAAGAAATGATGGATAAAGAATATTTGCGTTGGCTTTACACTGCGTTTACACGGCCAACAGAAAAGTTATATCTGGTAAACTTTCATAAAAAATTCTTCCCGAATCAGGATTAAGGATTGTTTATTGTCGTTTTTTTATCGCACGAATCCATTTCCATTTGAATGGTTACATGATCAATTCCAAATTGCTTGTGTAAGATCGATTCCAGTTCGAGTCGAATTTTATCCACTTCCTGTATGGATTTATTCTCTTTCACATCGGCATGGCACTGAAAGTGTATAATATTGTCGGAAAGCCGCCATGCATGGATATGATGAATGTTCGTTATGGCAACATGTTTCTCAAGTTCTGTTTTAATTTCTTTTAAATTGATACTTGCAGGGCTTGCTTGCATCAGAATCTCTACCGTTTCTTTTACGATTCCCCAGGTGGCTCGTATGATTACAATGCCAATTATGATAGTTAACAATGGGTCAATCCAGGTTATATTCCAGTAATAAATCAGAATGCTGCCAGCAATTACTCCTACCGACGAAAGGGTATCGCCTATTAAGTGAAGATAAGCGGCACGAACATTTAGATTATGCGACGAATCTTTATGAAGCAAAAAAACCGAAATTATATTTCCCAGGAAACCAATGCTGGCAACGATAAACATCAGTCCACTTTTTATGGGCTCCGGATTAAAAAAACGCTGGTATGCTTCGTAAAAAAGGTAAACCGATATAACAATCAGTACAACTGCATTAAAAAGTGCAGCTAATATTTCTATTCGTTTAAATCCAAAGGTGTTTTTAGCGGTCGAATCTTTTTTACCAATAATCATGGCAATGTAACTAATTAAAATTGCCATGGTGTCGCTAAGGTTATGCACCGCATCGGAAAGTAAAGCCAGACTGTTCGATAATATTCCACCAATAAATTCGGCGAGCGTAATTATTGCATTTAGAACAACGCTAATCAATAAATTCCGCTTATTAGGTTCGGTATGATGGTGTACGTGCGACATATTTATTCTTTTGTTAATAACAAAGAATGAATAAAATAGTTTAATCTTAGTTTGATTAAGACTTTAATTAATTACAAAAGTTAATATAATGAGTATTAGGCTAATAATCGAACTAAATAAAGAACCAACGATTAGATTTCTTTTCTTCTTGATTAATGAGTAAAACAATAATCCGAAAGGTAAGAATAATAAAAAAAGATAAATAATTGAGTATATCGGTTTAGACATGAAAAAACCCACAGAATATATTAAATGATATATTTCGTTATACCCTTGTGTGTTTCTTTCAATTAGAAATTTTACCAGTAAAAAAAAGATACATAACAACGCGATGTATGTGCCTGGTAATAGTAATTTGATTTTTTTTGTGTTCATAGTTTGGTTAATATTTAGGTGTACGTAATTTTTACTCTCCAATAATTTTAATTAGTATTCGTTTCCGGCGTTTACCATCGAACTCACCATAAAAAATTTGTTCCCATGGGCCAAAATCAAGTTTCCCTTCGGTTATGGCAACAACCACTTCGCGCCCCATGATGGTTCTTTTCAGATGAGCATCGGCATTGTCTTCGGCATAATTATGCTTGTACTGATCGTAAGGTTTTTCGGGAGCCAGGCCTTCCAGCCACTTTTCAAAATCTTCGTGTAAACCCGATTCATCATCATTAATGAAAACGCTACTTGTAATATGCATAGCGTTAACCAATACAAGTCCTTCCTGTATTCCGCTTTTTGCCAGTTCTTGTTCAACAACAGGGGTAATGTTAATAAACTCTCTTCGCCGGTTGGTATTAAACCAAACTTCTTTTCTGTATGATTTCATAAGCAAGTAAGGTATTAATTATTCTAAGTTTAAAGATTTTATAATATTTTCAATTCGTTGATCTAACATAAGGTTTACTTTTTCAAAATCATCTTTGGTTGCAAGTTTTTCATTTACACTAAAATAGAACTTAATTTTTGGTTCGGTTCCCGAAGGGCGTATCGAGATCTTCGAACCATCTTTTAGAATAAATTGTAAAACATTCGACTGGGGTAAATTGATATCGTAGCGCAAATGGCTTATTTGATCGATTGTCTTTTGCTTTTGAAAATCATGAATCAGCATTACATTTGAATTATTAATTGTTTCTGGCGGATTATTTCTAAAACCATCCATCATTTTCTGAATCTCTTCAGCTCCTGATTTTCCTTTTTTTACAATCGAAATGAGTTTTTCTTTATAAAAACCATATTCAATATAAATTTGGATTAATTTATCATATAGCGTGATGTTTTGATTTTTTGCATATGCAGCTACTTCGGCCAATAAAGCACACGACATAACGGCATCTTTGTCGCGAACGAATTCTCCAGCCAGGTATCCATAGCTTTCTTCACCGCCACCAATAAAGGTTTTCACGCCATAGTTTTTATTAATAATATCAGCAATGTATTTAAATCCGGTGAGTACATCAAAGCATTCAACCTGGTAATTGTCTGCAATTTCTTTAAGTATTTCGCTGGTAACTATTGTTTTAACAATGTATTCTTTTCCTTTTAGTTTACCGTTTTCTTTCCACTGACTAATTAAATAATCAATTAGTATTGCAGCTGCCTGATTTCCATTTAATAAAATAAATTCATTTCGATTATCTTTAACTGCAATTCCAACTCTGTCGCCATCCGGATCGGTTGCCATTACAATATCCGCATCAATTTCTTTTGCTTTTTTTAAGGCTAATTCAAGAGCTGCCGGTTCTTCCGGATTCGGAGATTTTACAGTTGGAAAATTTCCATCGGCTTGGGTTTGCTCTTCAACTAATACGATGTGCTCAAAACCGAATTTTTTAAGTGCCATAGGAACTAAAGGCATACCTGTCCCGTGAATCGGCGTGAAAACTATTTTTAAATCTTTTTGCTTTTTAATGATTTTAGGATTTAGCGATAATTTTGCGAGTTCTGAAATATATCGTTCATCGATTTTGGCTCCAATGATTTCAACCAGTTTTAATTCATTGTCGAACCGAACTTCGCTAATGCTCTTAATATTCTGCACTTCACTAATTATATTTTTATCATGCGGACTAATAATTTGTCCACCATCTTCCCAATACACTTTGTATCCATTGTATTCTTTCGGGTTGTGCGAAGCTGTAATTACGATTCCACTCTGGCATTTTAGTTCGCGGATGGCAAACGAAAGTTCCGGTGTTGGCCTTAAATTGTCGAACAAATACACTTTTATTCCATTGGCAGAGAAAACACTTGCAGTTTTTTCTGCAAAGAGTTTACTGTTATTTCTGGAATCGTGTGCAATAGCTACTTTTATTTTTTTACCCAGGAACTGTTTTTTTAAATAATTACATAATCCTTGTGTGGCCATTCCAATGGTGTAAATATTTACCCGGTTGGTTCCAACTCCCATAATTCCGCGCAAACCACCTGTTCCAAATTCCAGATCTTTATAAAACGATTCAATTAGTTCTTCTTCATTATTATGAATTAGTTCTTCAATCGTTTTTTTTGATTCAGAATCAATATCAGATGCTAACCATGTTTTCGCTTTTGTGTGTACAAGTTTTAATAAGTCCTGATCTGCCATTTTATTATAATTTGAGTAGTGATTTATTTTGTTTAAATGAACGTAATCATAATCTGGATTAGTCTTTTAGAACCTTAAAAAAGTCAATCAGGCTATCTCTCCAGTATGGGATTACAATATGATAGTTGGTTTTAATTTTTTGTTTGTTCAAAACACTGTAAAAAGGCCTTACAGCAGGAGTAGGGTAGTCCTTCGACTCAATTGGTATGATATTACAATTTGTATGGTTGAGTTGAATTATTTCTTTAGCAAAATCGTACCAGCTGCATACGCCTTCGTTTGAGTAATGATAAACTCCAGGCATAAATTGTCCCGATTCTGATGATTGTTTAATGATAGTTAAAATGGCATTTGCCAGATCGCGGGCATATGTGGGTGTTCCGATTTGATCAAAAACCACTTTTAGTTCGCTGCGCTCTTTCGACAAGTTGTGGATTGTTTTTACAAAGTTTTTCCCGAAAGTGGAATATAACCACGATGTTCTTATTACTGCTGTGTTTTCGTGCTTTAAAGCAATATGCTCCCCTTCTAATTTGGTTTTTCCATAAACAGAAGGTGGATTGGCAGCCATTTCTTCGGTATATGGAACATAACTTTTTCCATCAAAAACATAATCGGTTGAAACATGAATCAGCCTGGTGTTTTGATTTATTGTTTCGGTAATATTTTTTACACTTTCGGCATTTACCAGATAAGCAGATTCTTTGTCCGTTTCAGCTTTATCTACCTGGGTATAAGCAGCGCAATTAACTATGTAATCGTAGTTGTTTTCTGTAAAATACTTTTTAAGTGTTTCTTTATTCGTAATGTCCAAATTGTCGATATCCGTATAAGTAAAACTTACTTCGGGAGTAAAATCTATTATTTTTTCGGTAATCAAATATTTTAATTCCGAGCCTAACTGTCCATTAGCTCCTGTAATTAATACTCTCATGTTAAAAATTAAAATTTGTTTCTGCTTCTTTAAACGATGGCAATACTTTATCTTTAGTCGATACATTTGCTTGATTAATATCGATTTGCCAGTCGATATTCAAATCGGTATCGTTAAAATTAATTCCACGTTCCGATTCTGGATTATAAAATTGGTCTGTTTTATAAAAAACGGTAGCAGTTTCGCTTAAAACAGAAAAACCATGGGCAAAACCCTGCGGAATAAATAACTGTTTTTTATTTTCGTCACTAAGCTCAATGCTAAAGCTTTTGCCGTAGCTTGGCGATTTTTTTCGTAAATCAACAACAACATCTAAAATTTTCCCTTCCAAAACGCGGATCAATTTAGCTTGTGCATATGGGGCCAGCTGATAATGTAATCCACGTATGGTACCTTTGGTTGATTTTGACTGATTATCCTGAACAAACTGTATGTCGCCCAGTATATCTGAAAGTTTTTCCTTGTTGTAGCTTTCAAAAAAGTACCCTCTTGTATCTTCAAATACTTGAGGTTTTATGATGATCAAATCCTGAAAATCTGTTTTAATAATTTCCATACAGCTTATACTAATTCTTTAAAATAGTCAATGGTTTGTTTAAGTCCTTCAGTTAATTTAATACCTGGCTCCCAATTATTTAATATTTTTTTTGCCAGTGTAATATCTGGTTGTCGTTGCATCGGATCATCTTCCGGTAAATCTTTATAAACAATCTTCGATTTCGAGTTGGTAAGTTGAATAATCATTTCGGCCAGTTCCATTACCGTAAACTCACGTGGATTACCAATATTCACGGGTCCAATAATCGCTTCATCTGTATTCATTAACCTAATTAAACCTTCCACCAAATCATCAATGTATTGAAAACTACGAGTTTGTTTTCCATCACCGTAAATGGTAATTTCTTCATTTTTTAAGGCTTGTACAATAAAATTGGATACTACGCGTCCATCGTTTAAACTCATTCTTGGACCGTAAGTATTAAATATCCTTGCAATTTTAATGCGCACATCATTTTGATGATGATAATTGATAAATAGAGATTCTGCACATCTTTTTCCTTCATCGTAGCACGATCTCGATCCTATTGGATTACAGTTGCCCCAATAGTCTTCTGGTTGCGGATGAATTAACGGATCACCATAAACTTCACTTGTTGATGCTTGTAGAATTTTAGCTTTAATGCGTTTAGCCAGGCCTAACATATTAATGGCTCCCATTACCGATGTCTTAATTGTTTTAATCGGATTGTATTGATAATGAATGGGCGAAGCCGGACATGCTAAATTGTAAATTTCATCTGCCTCCACAAAATAGGGCATGGTAACATCGTGACGCACGAGCTCAAAATATGGATTGTTTAATAAATGGATAACATTTTTTTTCGATCCGGTAAAATAATTATCCAGGCAAATTACTTCGTTGCCTTCGTTTAATAGTCTTTCGCATAAATGTGAGCCAATAAAACCAGCACCACCGGTTACTAAGATCTTTTTCATAGTTAATATTATGTAAACAAGGTAAAATTAAAAAATATAAGTACCAAACATATTAATTTATCTATGAAATTTAAAGTAAAAGCTAATTTTGATAAAAAAATAACCAGATAGATTCGTGTAAATGATTGAGAGAAAGCACAATTTAATTTTAATGTGCCTAAGTGCTTAACTTATTGGTTTATTTTGTATTACTGCATATTTGATTCGTATACTTATTTTTTAGTATCTTTATTTTTAAATAATTAAATAAAAATTATACTTTTGCACTTCAATTTAGTCAACATAATGTCTAACTTATTAAATTAAAATTAAATTACTTAAATGACTGAAAAAGAAGAGAACAAGCCTGTTGAGCAAGAAGAGAATGTTGAACAGCAAGAAAACGTGCAAGTGGAAGAAACTGCAAAAGTAGAGGCAAAAGAAGAAAATAAGCCTGTTCGTTCGGAAAACACGAACGAAAAATCTATTTTAAATTTTGCTACTCCAACTGATGATTTTGATTGGGACAATGTATCGAATGATAAACTTGTCGATAAATCAAAAGAGAAAGAAGAATTTGAAAAAATGTACGATGAAACATTATCAACCATTACTGAAAATGAAGTAATTGATGGTACTGTTGTATCGATGAACAAACGCGAAGTTGTAATCAATATTGGTTACAAATCAGAAGGTGTTGTTAGTTTAAACGAATTTCGTTACAATCCTGAGTTAAAGGTTGGTGACAAGGTTGAAGTTTATGTTGAAAGTCAAGAAGACAAAGATGGTCAATTAGTACTTTCTCATAAAAAAGCAAGAGCATTACGTTCTTGGGATCGTGTTAACGAAGCACTGGAAAAAGATGAAATTATTAAAGGTTTCATTAAGTGCAGAACTAAGGGTGGTATGATCGTTGACGTATTTGGTATTGAAGCATTCTTACCAGGTTCTCAAATTGATGTTAAGCCTATTCGCGACTATGATATCTACGTAGAAAAAACGATGGAATTCAAGGTTGTTAAGATCAACCACGAATTTAAGAACGTTGTTGTTTCGCACAAAGCTCTTATCGAAGAAGAGTTAGAACAACAAAAGAAAGAAATCATAGCCAAATTAGAAAAAGGACAGGTTCTTGAAGGAACTGTTAAAAATATAACTTCTTATGGTGTATTTATCGACCTGGGTGGTGTTGATGGTTTAATTCACATTACTGATTTATCATGGGGTCGTGTAAATCATCCGGAAGAAATTGTTGAGTTGGATCAAAAATTAAATGTTGTAATTCTTGATTTCGACGATGATAAGAAACGTATTGCATTAGGATTAAAACAATTAACTCCACATCCATGGGATGCTTTAGATAAAGATCTTAAAGTAGGCGATACAGTTAAAGGTAAAGTTGTTGTACTTGCCGATTATGGTGCATTTGTTGAAATTCAACCAGGTGTTGAAGGTTTAATCCACGTTTCAGAAATGTCGTGGTCGCAACACCTACGTAGTGCACAAGAATTCCTGCAAGTAGGCGACGAAGTTGAAGCTCAGATCTTAACTCTTGACAGAGAAGAAAGAAAAATGTCTTTAGGTATCAAACAATTAAAGACTGATCCATGGAGCAATATCGATGAAAAGTATGCTGCTGGAACAAATCATTCTGCTACAGTACGTAACTTCACTAACTTTGGTGTTTTTGTTGAAATCGAAGAGGGTGTTGATGGATTAATTCATATTTCTGATCTTTCATGGACGAAGAAAATTAAGCATCCAGCTGAATTTACTTCAATCGGAGAATCTATTGAAGTGGTAGTTCTTGAAATCGATAAAGAAAATAGAAGATTAAGCTTAGGACACAAGCAATTAGAAGAAAATCCATGGGATGTATTTGAATCAGTATTTACAGTAGGTTCAATTCACGAAGGAACTATCGTTGATATTTTCGACAAAGGAGCAGTAATTGCATTACCATATGGTGTTGAAGGTTTTGTTACTCCAAAACACCTGGTAAAAGAAGATGGTAGCAATGCAAAAGTTGACGAAAAATTAGAATTTAAGGTAATAGAGTTTTCTAAGTCAGCAAAAAAGATTATCTTGTCACACAGTAGAATTTTCGAAGATGAGAAAAAAGATTCGGAAACTGCTGATAAGAAACAAAAAGCTGCTACAACAAAGAAAGCTGTTAAGAAAGTAAAATCTAATTTAGAGAAAACTACTTTAGGTGATATTTCAGAATTAGCTTCTCTAAAGAACGAAATGGAAGAAGAGCAAAAGAAGGAAATAGCAGAGAAGAAAGCAGAAATGGATGCAAAAGAAGCTCAAAAAGCTGAAGATAAAAAAGCAACCAAAACAACTGCTAAACCGAAAGCTAAGAAGGAAGAGAAAGAAGAAGAAGCTAAAGAAGCAGAAGATAAAACTGAAGAAAACGACGAAAAAGCAGCTGAATAGCTCTTTAGTTTAATTTAAAATTTTATTACAATGGAATTTAAGATTGAAAAACAAGAAAAGTACACCTTAATTCAAGTAATGGAAGAAAAACTTGATACCAATGTGGCACCAAGTTTAAAATCCGAACTCGTTTTAATCTCTGGTAAAGGAGAAAAAAACATCATACTTGATTTAAGCAATTGCAGATATTGCGATTCATCAGGGTTAAGTGCAATTCTTGTGGCCAATCGACTTTGTAAAAATGCTAATGGAACATTCGTTTTAACAGGATTAAATGATGCTGTTGATCGATTGATCACCATATCGCAGTTGGATACTGTGCTGAACATAGCTTACTCAACAGAAGAAGCTGTTGATATTGTTAAAACAGAAGAAGAAGGTCGCGAGAATAAATAACTCAATTATTTTGACTTTCGAATTAATAATATTAGGTAGCAGTTCTGCCGTACCAACTTCGAAAAGAAACTTAACCGCTCATGTACTTAATGTTCATGAGCGGTTTTTTTTGATCGACTGCGGAGAAGGAACACAACTGCAATTGCGTAGAAATAAAATACGATTCGGTAAAATCGATCATATTTTTATAAGTCATCTGCATGGCGATCATATTTTCGGATTATTCGGACTAATATCAACATTTAACTTATTAAACCGCGAAAAGGATTTACATATTTATGCGCATCCCGAATTGGAGAATATTCTTAATAATCACCTTGCATATTTTGAAAGAAGTATGTCGTATAAAATTGTTTATCATGCTTTAAACCCAAAAAAGAATGAAATTATTTTTGACGATGATAAGCTAAGCGTAGAAACCATTCCTTTAAAACACAGAATTCCTACTTGTGGGTTCTTGTTCAAAGAAAAGCCCCATTTACGAAATCTAAAAAAAGATGTGGTAAAAACATACAACATTCCAATTAGCAAAATACATAGTATTAAGGAAGGAGCCGATTTTAAGGACGATGAAGGTGAATTAATTCCCAATGCACAGCTTACTTTACCACCCTATAAAAGCCGATCGTATGCTTATTGCACCGATACGATGTATTACGAAAAAATTGTTCCGGTAATACAAAATGTCGATCTTCTTTTTCATGAAGCTACATTAGCTAAAAATTTGAAAAAATATGCCAAACAAACCTATCATTCCACTTCGTTAGATGCAGCAAATATTGCCCTTAAAGCTAATGTTGGTAAACTTATTATCGGCCATTTTTCTGCTCGCTATAAAGATGTACAACCTTTAGTTAACGAAGCCAGAAGTATTTTTCAAAATACATTTTCGGCTGAAGATGGAGAAAAGCACACATTAGAGCCATCACGAGAATAAAAGTAAAAAACGATTTCTCCCAAAGAAAACTATTCTTTTTTTTGCGCATTTTTCATTTGGATTTACTGTAATTCCCGAAATTAGTTTTAGATTATTATCTTTGCACTTTAATTTTACATAAGGTCAAAAACAAATCATATGCACGAAAAAGTTTTAATTTTAGATTTTGGATCGCAATATACACAATTGATTGCCAGAAGAGTACGTGAATTAAATGTTTATTGCGAAATACACCCGTTTAATAAAATTCCGGAATTAAATGATCAATGGAAAGGAGTTATACTTTCGGGTAGCCCATTTTCAGTGAGAGACGAAAATGCCCCTATTCCTGATTTGTCTGAAATTAAATCGAAATATCCTTTGTTGGGAGTTTGCTATGGAGCACAGTTTTTAGCGCATAAATACGGTGGCGAAGTATTGCCATCGAAGCACAGAGAATATGGCCGTGCGCGTTTAAGCTATATCGATCAGGAAAATAAACTGATGAAAGGTTTAGAGCTTAATACCCAGGTGTGGATGTCGCATGGCGATACAATAACCAAAGTGCCAGATCATTATAAAATTATTACCAGCACAAGTGATGTTAAATATGGTGGATATCAAATAGAAGGTGAGGAAACTTATGCCATTCAGTTTCATCCGGAAGTGTATCATACCACACAAGGAAAACAGTTACTTGAAAACTTCTTGGTGCAAATTTGTGGATGCCAGCAAGATTGGACGCCATCGGTATTTGCCGATGATACAATTCATGCCTTAAAAAAACAATTAGGTAATGATAAAGTTGTTTTAGGCTTATCTGGCGGAGTAGACTCATCGGTAGCTGCTGTATTGCTTAATAAAGCCATTGGAGATAATCTCACTTGTATTTTTGTGGATAACGGACTTTTAAGAAAAAACGAATTCGAAAAAGTGCTTGAATCCTATAAAGATATGGGACTAAACGTAATTGGTGTTGATGCAAAAGATCAGTTTTTAGGTCAGTTAGCCGGAATCTCAGATCCGGAAGGAAAACGCAAAGTGATTGGCCGTGTGTTTATCGAAATTTTCGATCAGGAAGCTCATAAAATAAAAGATGTAAAATGGCTGGCTCAAGGTACCATCTATCCTGATGTAATCGAGTCTGTGTCAGTTAATGGGCCATCGGCAACGATTAAATCGCACCACAACGTGGGTGGATTGCCTGAAAAAATGAATCTTAAGATTGTTGAGCCTTTAAAACTTTTATTTAAAGATGAAGTACGTCGGGTAGGAGCTTCGCTTAACATGAAACCTGAATTGATACAGCGTCATCCTTTTCCAGGGCCGGGACTGGCAATTCGCATTTTAGGAGATATCACTCCTGAAAAAGTGAGCATATTACAGGATGTTGATGATATTTATATCGAAGGTCTAAAAGAATATGGTTTATACGATAAAGTATGGCAAGCAGGTGTTATTTTACTCCCTGTTCAATCGGTTGGAGTAATGGGTGATGAAAGAACCTACGAAAACGCTGTAGCCTTGCGAGCAGTTTCGTCTACCGATGGAATGACAGCGGACTGGTCGCATTTGCCTTACGAGTTTTTAGCAGATATTTCCAATAAAATCATCAATAATGTAAAAGGTATTAACCGCGTGGTATACGATATCAGTTCAAAACCACCTGCAACCATTGAGTGGGAATAATATATGAAATATCGAAGATGGTGTCCAAAAACTAATGAATTATTAAATTAGCCACTAAGATCCTATCCCGATAGCTGTAGAGACTCCAAGAATCACAAAGCAAATACTATCAGTAAATTAGCTCTTTGTGAAGATTTGTGTCTTTAAGTCTTTGTGGCAAAGTCATTCATTTTTGGACACCATCTTTTTTATTTTTGTAATCAAAGTAAGCAGAATATGGTTGAATAATTTTTAAAAATCATTTCAACAATTCGATAATAAATTGCTATATTACACTCGAAATAACTGTTATATTCAGATAAATGCTACTTAACTAAAATGAAAAACCTTTACATTGAATCTACCGAATTTAGTCCTAAAGTTAATTTAGATGTAAATAATAGAAAATTTGAACTAATAGGTATATCACGTCCGGAAGATGTAATTGCTTTTTATGAATCGGTAATATTTAAAATAGAGAGTTACATTTCATCTGTTATGGATGTTGAAAATGACCTTTCGAAATTTGATTTCCATTTGAAGTTTGATTTAATGTACATGAATTCAGCTTCTTCCAAATACATATTACAAATACTTGATCACTTTAAAAAATTATATAATTCTGATGCAAAACTTACAGTCGATTGGTATTACGATGATGTTGATGATCAGATATTTGAAGATGGCGAAGATCTTTCGGATGTAATTAAAATACCATTCAATTTAATCGCAAGATAGGAATCTTGGATTAAATTTTGTTATACATAATAGAATTAAAAAATCAATTGATTATGCTTAAAACTAAAATTTATAGATATATCCTTATATCATTACTTTTTGTATTACCAACCAGCTTATTTTCGCAGTATTTAACCGAAGATATTTTCAAATTTAGCAGAGCATTAGGTTATGTATCTGCGTTTTATGTCGATTCGGTTGATTCGGAAAAGATGGTGGAAGATGCAATAATTAAGATGCTAAAGGAATTGGATCCGCATTCGGTATATATTCCTGCCGACGAAGTGAAAGAAATGAACGAGCCGCTGGAAGGCAATTTTGAAGGTATCGGAATTCAGTTTAATATACTTAATGATACGATTTATGTTATTTCGCCTATATCGGGTGGCCCATCAGAAAAAGTTGGAATTCGCTCCGGCGACCGCATTGTTGAAATTGATGGCGAAAATGTGGCAGTAATTAAAATATCTACGCAGGGTGTGCGAGATAGATTGCTAGGAGAAAAGGGAACCAAAGTAAAGATTGGCATAAAGAGAAAAGGTGTAGATGAGATCATTCATTTTACAATTACCCGCGATAAAATACCAATTTATAGTGTTGATGCAGCATATCTTATAAATAACGAAATTGCTTATGTTAAGATTAACCGGTTTGCAATGACAACACTCGATGAGTTTACCGAAAAAGTTGAAAAGTTGAAAAAGGAAGGTGCTAACTCCTTAATTCTTGATTTGCGCGACAATGGAGGTGGTTATCTCGATAAAGCGATTGAACTGGCCGATCAGTTTTTGAGTAATGGTCAGTTAATTGTTTACACGAAAGGATTGAAAGTGCCTAAAACAGAAAGCCATGCTACTGATAATGGAATGTTTAAAGATGGCAAGGTAGTTATACTTATCGACGAAGGATCGGCATCGGCAAGTGAGATTGTTTCGGGTGCAGTTCAGGACTGGGATCGTGGAATTATTATCGGTCGTCGTTCGTTTGGAAAAGGCTTGGTTCAAAAACCTATGTTTTTACCCGATGGCTCCATGATACGTTTAACTGTTGCAAGATATTATACTCCTACAGGAAGATTAATCCAGAAACCATACGAAGATGGATCGGAGGAGTACGCAAAAGAATTGTTGAACAGATACGAACATGGAGAATTTCTTAATAGAGATAGTATAAACCTGCCCGATTCATTAAAATATAATACACTAAAGAATAAGCGTGTAGTGTATGGTGGCGGTGGCATTATGCCAGATATTTTTGTTCCGCTCGACACAACATCGGTTACCGATTATTACAGCACAATGGTGCGGCAGGGCTTACTTAACTCTTTTGTTTTGGAATACATTGATAAGAACAGAAAAAAATTAGAAGCGAATTACAAGGATTTTAAATCCTTCAATATGAATTTTGAAGTAAACGATAAAATCCTTAATAGTCTGCGTGAATATGGAGAGATGAATGATGTTGAAGTAAGTGATGACGATTTTGAAAAGTCCGGAGAAAATTTCAGCTTAATAATTAAAGGCCTAATTGCGCGCGATTTATGGGATATGAGTGAGTATTTCCAGGTTGTAAATGTTCGCGACAAAGGATTTAACAAGGCGATAGAAGTTATGCAGAATTGGGAACATTACGAAAAAGAGCTTCTAAAAACCCAATAATAGCTAGGATTTTGTTATTTATGGCATATCTTTGCAGCATCTAAAATCATCTTAAATGCTTGATGCTACATTTCTTTGGATATCAGATAACTATATAGAATTACTTGGTGCTGTATTCGGACTTTTATACATTTTACTTTCGATAAAACAAAACATCTGGTGTTGGCCCGTGGGTTTAATTACTTCGGCTCTTTATGTTTATGTTTTTTTTGTAACCAAGTTTTATGCCGATATGGGTTTGCAGGTGTATTATGTTATTGTAAGCATATATGGCTGGTATCATTGGAAATTTGGTTCAAAAAGTAAACAACAGGATGATTTAAAAATATCGAAAACAACTGTTAAACTGGGGGTGATTTTAGTAATTTCATCAATAGTTTTATTTGTTTTGATTGCATATATATTGGTAAATTATACCGACTCTGAAGTTCCTTATTGGGATTCTTTTACAACTGCAGCAAGTTTTGTGGCAACATGGATGCTTGCTCGTAAATTAATTGAACATTGGATAGTTTGGATTATTGTTGATGCAGTATCTTTAGGGCTTTATGTTTATAAAGGTCTTTACCCGACTGTAATTCTTTTTGCAGTGTATACTTTATTAGCTGTTTTAGGTTATATCGAATGGAAAAAAGAGTACAAAAAAAGATTAAGCGTATCGTTTTAATTGGTCCGGAATCGACTGGAAAAACAGAATTAACAAAGTATCTAGCCGATACATTTCATACTACGTATGTACCTGAATATGCCAGATATTATATCGAAAATCTTAACAGGCCATATGGATATGCCGATGTGGAAAGTATTGCGTTAAAACAAATTAAACTGGAAGAAGCAAAAGAAAAGGAAGCAAATCAGGTTTTATTTTACGACACCTTTCTGGTTCTTACAAAAGTTTGGTTCGATGTGGTGTTTAAAAAACGCCCTTTTTGGATTGATAAAAGAATAAAATCATCAGAGATTGATTTATTCTTGTTATGCGATACGCAAATTCCTTGGGTTCAAGATCCGGTTCGGGAAAATGGCGGAGAAATGCGCGAAAAGTTATTCGAAATTTATCGAAATGAACTGGAACATTATCAATTTAATTATGAAATTGTAAGTGGAATTGGCGATGAACGATTTAAAAATGCATTAAATAGTGTTAATAAATTTCTTGAAAAATAAATACAGTGGGAAAAGAAACAGAAAATTTTAAAATGGTAGCTAAAACATTCAAAGGTCTTGAGGATGTTCTGGCAGATGAGCTGAAGCAACTGGGAGCTTCGAAAATAAAAATTGGCATACGAGCAGTAGAATTCGAAGGCGACAAAAAAATGATGTATCGTGCGAACTTTCATTTAAGAACTGCTTTACGGATTCTAAAGCCCATAGCAAATTTTAAAGTAAAAGATGAGAATGAACTGTACGATGCTATTCAAACGATCGACTGGACAAACTATTTCGGAGTAAAAGATACTTTCGCAATTGACGGAGTAGTGCATTCTAATTACTTTTCACATTCTAAATATGTTGCATTAAAAGCAAAAGACGCTATTGTAGATCAGTTTCGGGAGAAATTCGGTAAACGTCCATATGTTGAAGTAGACGATCCGGATATACAACTGAGTGTGCATATATCAGAAGATAAATGCGATATATTATTGGATAGTTCGGGAGAATCGTTGCATAAAAGAGGTTACCGCATAAGAACAACAAAGGCGCCTTTAAACGAAGTGTTGGCAGCTGGTATGATTCTATTGTCGGGATGGGATAAAAAAAGCGATTTTATTGACCCGATGTGTGGTTCCGGCACATTAGCCATTGAAGCAGCAATGATTGCCTACGGCATATCGCCAGGAATTTATCGTAATAGATTCGGATTTGAAAGCTGGCTTGATTTTGACGCGGATTTACTGGAAGATATTTATGAAGAAGAATCAGCTGAAACCCCATTCGAATACAATATTCTTGGATCGGATGTTTCGGAAATAGCCATTCGCATTGCGAGAGAAAATGCTCAGAATGCTTCATTGGCAAAGAAAATAAAGTTTCTGGTAAAACCCATCGAAAATTATTCGCCAAAAGGAGAAAAAGGCATTGTAGTAACAAATCCACCTTATGGCGAACGAGTTAAGAAAAACGAAATAAATAATTTTTATAAACTTTTAGGCGACCGATTTAAACAAAGCTTTAAGGGATACGACATATGGTTATTAAGTAATAATTTTGAAGCAATTAAACACATTGGTTTGCACCCTTCAAATAAACTGACTCTTTTTAATGGTGCTCTGGAATGTAAATTTCTGGAATATTCCATATACGAAGGAAGTAAAAAAGATAAAAATACGAACCAGGATGAATCGTTTAAATAATAAAAACAGTCATTCATTGATGAATTAGGTACGATTAAAAAAAAAATTTTGTTATGAACATTTACTTGTTTATTTTTAATAAATAAAATATTGAAAGTATTATTATTTAACTGGTCTGTATTAGTTGTATAAGTTAATTTTAAAATATTGAACCAAATTTTAAGAATATTTGTTTTAAGTAGAAAAAAGTTATAAATTTATACAACTTGATA